>JADEWQ010000038.1 GCA_015207585.1 Pleurocapsales cyanobacterium LEGE 06147
TTCCGGGCTGAGTTGACTTGGCCGTCCTGTTTTTTGTTTTGGTTGGCTGGGCGAGCGCACTACCTCGAGCATTTGGTTAAAAGTATCCGGACGTACGCCACATAAGCGTTTAAAGTCTTCTGGCTTCGGACTTTTTACCTGTTCGTAGGTCATAGATGCTACTCAACTCTAACTTACTTGTCCCACACATCTAGAACTTTTGCCAGAGGTCTAATAATCAGTAGTCCGAAGCTGAGCCTGAAGTTGAGAACAGGCGTTAGGCGAGCATACTTACAAAAATCGAATAGAAGCCTACATCCTTTTAGCGTTAGTCGCAGCCATGAGTTCCTCAGCCTGGAGGATAAAGTAGGAGTGGTAAGGTTCCCCGTAAAGTAACGGGGATTTTATATTTTATGGCGATCGCTTTAGCAAGTTATGCGCCCTGTAAAACAGATGCCCAATCGGAGGGTAAGTGAGATTGAATTTCGTTGACTGTTTCATTACCAACGGCATCTTTAGTAAGATGAAAAACTCGGTTAGCCAATGTTCGAGCTTGCTCCACACTCAGCTTAAATTGAGTACTAATTTCCTCAAAAAATTGGTCGACCGAAATATTAATAATTCGTTGTTGATGGCTGCGAAGCTTCTCTAGGGTTAATGGTTCTGGCAGTTGTTCGGTAAGTTTCTGAGCGTCAGATTCTTCCATGCGACTGGCTAAAATGCCGAGAACTGCTTTAACTGCTGCATCAGCCGTATCTCGCTCGGAAATAAAGTCTAGATTTTCAACTTCTTGGGTAAATTGTTGGTATTCCATAGAAAACCTCCAAACAACTATTTCAAAATGATGACCTAGATGCGTGCGATCGTCTTATTCAAAGTGAGAAAAATTAGGCATAGATTTGCTATCTAGCGTAAGAACTTCCTGTATATTTGCGTTGTCTTGCATCTGTCAAAACTGAGTTGTATTAAGTTTGTTGTAATCAGCTTTACCTTATTTAAGCTTTACCATTTAGCTTGGATTGATTCAAATCAGCACTATACAATAAATTTGCTCTATCAAGTCAACACAATATATATTGAGCATATATTAAGTCGACACTTGACAAATCAACATCTTCAACTAAAAATTTTAACGAGCGAAACTGAGTTAGTTTCTCTATCAAAAGGTTTATTTTATTAAAATACAAAGTCAAGTCACTACAATGAAGTTGAAAGATGCGCTCGATACTTCGATGAGTCAAGCCTGAATATTCTCAAAAGGAATGAGGTTGCGTTCGGGCATAATTTCTTCGCCAGGTTCGGCTCTAGCGTGAGCGATCACATAAATTTTATACATTTATAGCGAAGAATTTGAAGACATGGACAATGAAGAAATTGTAAATAAAACAGTTTATGTAGATAGGCACGCGATCGCCAAGCTAGATAGATACTTTTAATCTTTTTTAGACATCCTAAATCTTTAATCGATCTCAGTAGGGTTTTGACGCTCCACTAACTTTTCTACAGAATCGGCCAATTTTTCCATTGCCTCAGTCTGTCGTTCTAGCTGCTCTGATTGCTTTTGTAGTTCTTGTTGTTGCTTTGTTTGAGAGAGCGCGTTACTTGTATTGGGAATAAAATATTCACAGCCTGATAATAGAACGCATATTAGCATCCCAATAATAACAACATAATTTACAGCACGACGCATAGTATATTTACTCCTTCAAACTAGTATCGAATACCTAAACAAAATTAATTACACATTCTCTACCCTGTTTCCTTGCACTAAATCTAAATAAAGATGAGCCTATTGGCGATCGCGTACAGTTTAAGTCTAGAAATTTAGACAACCCCCTTACTTCTAGCTAAAGCAATGCAATACTAATTAGCTGCTTCTGTCTTGTGGATGATGTCAATTGTCAATCTATCGAATAGGGTTTTAAGCATCTAAAAAAAGCCAGAAAGCTGTTTCAAATAAATCTAATTTTTGAAAGATTTCTACCCCTTCAATTTTGGATAAACTGTGCCGAAAGAACCATGTCGATTTCGAGGAGATAGCTTTATGCCTTGGACTTATGATGATTATCCAACTTCTATGAAAAATTTAACTGCAGAGGTGCGGCGAAAAGCGATTGATATTGCTAATGCTCTATTAGATGATGGTTATGAAGAAGGACGTGCCATCGCGATCGCTACTGCCCAGGCGAAAAAATGGGCAAAACGTCGGGATAAGCAAATTGCCAAAAAGAATACGGGTGGTTCTACAGGTCAAGCCGTTGCACCAGAGTCTGAAAAGGGCGACGGTGAATCCATTCACGTTGTTCCTGACCCTAAACGAGAAGGCTGGATTGCAACCCAAAAGCAGAAACGGATTGCTCAGGGGAAAGAAAAAGCAGATGTAATTAATAAAGCCCAAGAAAAAGCAAAGGCACAAAAGACTGAGCTTTGCATCCACAATGAGCAAGGTAAAGTTATTGAGGAAAAAGATTATTCCTAATCAAGAAAAGTTGGAAAAATAAGTAATCTTGCTCTCTCGAGCGAGCCTCTACCGTTCCTCTAAATCTCGCCTACGCCGCAGCCAGCTAGCCACATCATTAGCAGTAATGATACCTACTAAATGACTATTTTGAGTGACCAATACGCGCCGCGCTCCCGATTCTTCCATTTTTTGTAAGACTTGAGTCATTTTCTCGTCGGGACGAACGATGACACTGTCCCGAGCAGGTTTCATGGTATTTTCTACCGTGCGTACTTTCCATTCCTCTCGTGGGGTTTCCTTAACCTGATTCAGGGTGATGATTCCTACCGGATGGTCATCTTGAATAACTGGAAAAGCTTGATAGCGCCGTCGTAAGAAGTACTCATCAACTAGGGTTTGGAGACTCAAATCTGGTGGTACAGTTTCGGGGTGAGGCGTCATCAATTCACGCGCCCGTACCCCCTCTAAACTCGATTGGATCAAAAGCTGCTGGTAGCCCATCTCTGCGGCATTGTTCAAAAACCAGCCGATTAAAATCAACCACAAACCGCCTAAGAGATTACCTCCAAACAACTGCACCACTCCGAAGGCAATAATCAGGTAACTCAGCAATTTTCCACCCCAAGAGGCAACCCGGGTCGCTTTTTTCAAGCTACCAGTCACTTTCCAAACTATAGAACGAAACAGGCGACCCCCATCGAGAGGAAAGCCAGGAAGCAAGTTGAAAATCGCTAACGCCAGGTTAATCGCTGCCAGATATCTAACTACGCCAATTATAGCAACGGTCCACTCAGCAGTTCTGCCCCACCACCAAATCAAACCAAATAACGCAGCAAGTACTAAACTGACTAACGGACCAATACCAGCAATCTGAAACTCATCGCCAGGGCTCTCAGCGTCCATACGAGTCTTGGATATTCCGCCAAAAACAAATAGCGTAATTCCCTCTACCGGAATTCCCTTAGCTCTTGCGACTAGAGAGTGAGAGAGTTCGTGAGCCACGAGTGAAGCAAAAAACAACAGCGTTCCCACCACTCCCATGGCAATATAGGTAGCAGTAGAAAGCCCCGGATAGTTTTCCGGGAAGAGACCGGCGGTTAAAGTCCACAGGATTAAAAAGAAGATAATAAACCAGGAAAGATCGACTCGAATCTCAAAGCCGAAGATTGAACCTAGTCGAAAACTTTGCATAGTCTTTAATTCAGCACGTTTGAGCAAGTGCATATCGCACATCAGGATTGTCTAGTTCGATCGAGGCGATATCAACCATCTTTAGATAGAGATTTGCTTTTGTTTTGTGGCGATGGAGATAAATACCAATCCCTGACACCACTTTATTCCAACTTTTGAAACTGAAGTAGAGTTATAAAATCCCTACCATGAATATTTTATTGACTCTGATTATTCACTTGTTGATTGGGGGTGCGATCGCTTATTTCATTAAACCCTGGCACGCCCTCATCGCTGGTATCATTGGTGCAGTTGCAGGTATCTTTTTTACTTTCCTATTCAATATGGAATTACCTCAACCTCAACTCTCCAATTTATTAACTAGTGCGGGTATCGCTAGTTTTTATGCTGCTTTATGCGCCTTTTTAGCAGGTGTGAGCTCTGAGAAAAACCATCGGCGGAAAAGAGAAGCCAATCGAGTCAACTCAGAACCTGAAAGGACTTTTCGGCGATGATGATATTTACAGCTTAGAAGGTGAGAATGTAGCGATCGCAATTGATTTTATTGATTTTGTTGAGGAATTTAAATATTTTTTGAGCAAATTATATTTCTAGTTTATTTTGGCTAGTTCTTCTGTTGTTGTGTTCGTTTCCTCCGATTGTTCCTGAAGAATAGCTATTAAACTTTTAATAAAACTGGCTACGGGAACGGCTACCAATAAACCCAAAAAACCGGCAATTTTCGCTCCTGTAAGTAAAGAAAGCAAAACCAAGACGGGATTGAGTCCGGTAAAACCTCCTAACAAACGAGGAGCGATCGCACTTTCGACTACCTGATCGATAATAGTCGCTACTACTAACACTCTTACCCCTAGCCAAATACTTTTGAGAGTAACTAAAGAACTGACGATCGCAATACTCAAAGCACCCCCAAAAGGGAAAAATGCCATTGCCCCTACTCCCAAACCAAACAGCAATCCAAAGGGAACTTGAATAATTACAAAAGCAACCGTCATTGCCAATCCCATCGTCGCTGCTACCGTTGCCTGACCGATAAAATAGTTATGAAAAGTTTGTCTAACTAACTGACGTAGTTGTTCGCCTAGATTAGGTGGCAGCAGTTGATACAATCCATTCCATAATTCTGAACCGTGCAGCAGCATGTAGAAAGTTAACACAATTGTGAGAATCAAATCGAGAACGCTACCGACTGCTGAAAATACACCACTAAGAATTTGTCCGCTTAACTGTTGTAGTTGACTGGACAAACGTCCGAGTAATTGCGTCGCTACGGTACTTAGACTGAGTGGAAAATTGCGCTCATTGGTCCAGGTTTCCAAAGCTTTAATTTGCTGGCTACCAGAATCAATCCAACTGGGTAAGCGTTGCAGCAGTCCATTAAATTGATTAATTACTATGGGAAATAGCGTTACTCCCAGAATGCCTACTAACAACATACCTAGAAGCAAGACAATTAAAATAGCTAACGCCCGATTAAACTTCCATTTTTCTAACTGCCGAACCGGATAGTCAAAAATAAAAGACAACAAGCTGGCAGCAACAAAAATATTAATTAAAGAGCGAAAATACTGAAAAACTACCAATAAAAGCCAGCCATTAAGCACGACTATCGGGATAACTAATCCCACAATTAACCACCGTGGTAATTTATTAGTTGATTTCATTAATCGTTTGCTAAATCAAGCTTTATAGCCTGTATAATACCTGTACAAAACCCTTTGCGTCCTTTGCGCCTTTGCGTGAGGCTAAATTAATTTTCATTACGCGAACTTGAACTGATCGAGCCTACTTAATACAGCAGCGCATTCGACATGAGTAGTTTGGGGAAAAAAATCAGCAGGTTGAACGAAATCGAGTTGATAATCACCAGATTTACATAAAAGTTTAAGGTCTCTAGCAAGGGTAGTGGGTTGACAACTTATATAGACAATACGAGATGGTTTAAAAGTTAGTAAAGCATCAATGACCGCAGGAGCGCATCCTTTGCGAGGAGGGTCGAGGAATACTATATCTGGATCTGGCTTAACTTTTAGTTGGTGCAAGATTTTCTCTACCGCTCCAGCCATAAAAGTTACATTGGCGATCGCATTAATTTCGGCATTGTGTTTGGCTTGAGCTACAGATGCCTGATATAGTTCGATCCCAATAGCCTGTCGAACTTTGCTAGCCAAAGGTAAGGTAAAAGTACCAATACCGCAGTAAGCATCAATTAAAACTTCATGTCCCTGTAAATCTAATTTTGCCTCAATAGTTTGCAAGAGCAATTCTGCCGCTTCGGTATTGATCTGAAAGAAAGTATCGGCACCAATGTGCAACTCCACTCCAGCAAAAATTTCTCGCAAGTAGGATCTTCCAGCAACGGTATGGGTTTCTCGACCAAAAATAACATTGGTACGAGCCCGATTATAATTGAGGCAAACTCCCACTAACTGAGGATACTGTTTTAACCAGGTTTGTGCTTGCTCTTTAAGATCGGGCAACTTCCACTCGGTACTAACAAGAGTTAGTAGCATTTCTCCAGTACGATTGCCGATTCGCAGGGACAGATGTCGTAATTGTCCTCGATGTTTTTTTTCATTGTAAATCGTCCAACCCCTTTGCTGGATATCTTTTTTAGTCTCGCTCAAAAGAGGATGCAAGCGAGCATCTTGTACGGGACACTGATTGAGATTAACTAGTTGATGGCTACCTTTGCGGTAGTAACCGGCTTGGACTTTTCCTGTTGCCGAAATTCCTAACGGATAGGTTGATTTATTTCGATAATTGAGAGAATAAGCAGTAGACAAGATAGGAGCTACTTTAGGATGAGAAAAGCCGCCAATGCGCCTTAGAGCTTTAACTACTTGCTGGTGTTTTGCCTCAAGTTGATATTCCCAATCGATATGCTGCCACTGACAGCCACCGCATTTATCGGCAACTATACATCTAGAGCGAATGCGATGAGGAGAAGCTTCTAACAATTGAACGAGTTTGCCACGAGCATACTGAGATTTAACTTCTGTTAGACGCGCTACAATGCGATCGCCCGTAACCGTATCGGGAACAAAAATGACCTGTCCTCCGCATCTACCGACTCCTTCACCGCTACTATTTAAGTCGGTAATCTCTAATTGGACTAACTTACCTTGCTGCCACTGCGACTGCTGTACCATACCATTTTGATATCTCACCGCACAACCACCTGGAACTCAATTTCCAGGCTCATATTATAAGTCTATTGAAATAGACTCCATTTGTGATTAAAAGTAGAGTTAAGTCCTCTTGAGAGGACTTTTGCTATTAGCCAAG
This sequence comes from Pleurocapsales cyanobacterium LEGE 06147, assembly GCA_015207585.1. Classification (GTDB taxonomy): domain Bacteria; phylum Cyanobacteriota; class Cyanobacteriia; order Cyanobacteriales; family Xenococcaceae; genus LEGE-06147. The sequence goes on from JADEWQ010000038.1 coordinate 6,920, forward strand.
AAATTTATTTCTTGGTGGTTTCAAAGATTTTTGAAGGCAGGTACGATCTAAATCAAAAGATTGATACGGAAAAAGCCAAACAAGCTGCTTTAACTTTGATGATTTCTAAACATTAGAACTAGGATATTGCCTGTTCTAATGAAATTCAATTCTCAATGAGTAATCAGGTACGTTACCTATAGTAAGAATCGAGAGAGCTAGGGTTTTGCTTTTTGCTTTCATTTAATCTTACAATATTACGGCTTTAGGCAGTTCGATTTATTCAATTGTCGATTTTCCGTCAGCAATAATGACCGATCTCTTTTGTCACATTCGCTTGCACAAGGATGCGTTCCTTCGTATTTGCTCGGGACAAGGCTTGTGACTTTTATTTAACTTTTTATTTTTGACTTCCCTCAACTTTTTGTCCTTCAACGTTTTTGAGAAAACCCTTTTTACTAGATGGCAAAGATTCATCTGGATTTGGTTTTTCTTTTACTTCATTTGCCATATTTTTAAGTTTTTCACTAGCACTTTCTCTAGCTTTTTGTATTAATTCAGTACCGCTTTCTTCTTGACCAAATCCTTTATTAGTTTCTTCAATATCTCGGTCTTCAAGTATTTTTTCAGAAGCTTTTTCAGCCTGTTGAGCGGTAGATTCAGAATTTAAAGATGCGGCAAATACTTTTTGATTGGATAAGCTAACCATAAAGACAAAGAGAATAATTGGTAGCACTAATATTTTAATAATTTGCCGTATTCTCTGGTTTTGAAAAAAAGGAATTGGCGATCGCATAAAATTATTCATTAGATTACTAATATTAATTTTGACTTTCTAAGCAGCTACAGAAGTTTTTTGTTGTGCTGCTAGTTCCCGTAACCGTCTGATGTGCTCTTCAGTGGGCGGATGAGTACGGAACAATGATTGTAAACCCTCGGTAGAAAGTGGATTAGCAATTAGTAGAGGTGAGAAGGCTCGATTGCCATTCATCGGGATTTGACGACCTACGTTTCTAACTTTTCTAAGGCATTGTCATATAACAAACATAGCTTTACTCAACGAGGTCATTTTTTTTATTTAGTTATAGATTCTCAAATTCTCTGACTCTTATCCTCTATCCCACGAGTGAGCTTTATCAAAAAGCTATTAGCCTTTTTTCCCGATCGCTAAAAGCTAACAGCTAAAGGCTAATAGCTTTCAATGTTCTCTTGGGAGTGTCGAGATCATATTTATTAAATTAATAAGTATTAAAAAAAATTGCAGCAGACATTGAGAGAAGATAATGATACATACACAACTTCTTTCGCCTAACCGACTGGTTTGCTAAGTTTTCTCAAGCGATTATTCTTACAAAGTCGCCTGCTAGCTCCCTTATATGTAAGTTTTTGTTTGCTGGTACTACTGGCAATGGCACAAGGGACTCTTAGTGTCTTGCTCGAAATCTACTATCAGCAAACCGCCAGTTGGATGACTCATTCTTTACTTGTAGAACGGCAAACAGAACGTCTACTCAGTGCAGCACTCGACGAACAAACGAGTCTAAGGGGTTATTTACTCACAGAGGATAAAACTTTTTTAGAGCCTTATCGAATGAAGGCACAAACCAATTTTGACAACAGCTTTAATCAACTACAGAACTTGGTAAAGCATAATCCTACTCAACTTCAGAATCTAAAACAGCTCAAAGAAATTTACGATAATTGGCAAAAGCAATTTGCCCAAAATGTACTGGCAGGCACTGCAAACAAAACAACTCTCCCTGGGAAAACTTTGTTCGATCCGATGCGTCCTATTATAGATGAGCTGTTGAAGAATGAAGAGAGAGTTTTTAATCAACGTAAGCAGGAGTTTCAACAACTAAGTCAACTAAAAACAGCTTTAGATATTTTCAGTTTGGGAATTATTTTAGCTGGTGTCGGCTGGAATCTTTGGCTTTTACATCGTCGTGTCGAACTTCCTTTACTTCATTTAACTGAAGTCGGTCAAGCTTGGCGAAGAGGCAATTTAGAAGTTCGTTTGAACTATTCATCTCGTGATGAAATTGGTCGGCTGGCTGAAGTACTCGACACCATGGCAAGTGAAATTCGTTCTCGTCAAGAACTGAATCAAAAGCGCAACCAACAGCTTGAAAGCTTAATTTCTGCTCTTTCCCACGATCTGCGGACTCCTCTGCTTGCTACTCGTACCACTCTGCGCCCCATGCTTAATGGTGCATTTGGTTCTGTAAGTGACACCTGGCGAGAAGTGCTGGAAGAATACTATCAATCCAATGAAAATCTTCTCAAATTAGTAGAAACTCTCTTGGATGTTTCTCGCTACGAAGCTGGGGGCAGCAAAAATCTGAGCTATGAACCTCTTAACTGGGAGAAAATTGTTGCCCGAGTGAAAACTCAGATCGAGGCTAGTTATCAAAAGCAGTGTACTATTACTACAAATATTTCGCCATCTCTTCCTACTGTTTGTGGCGATCCGCTGGAGATTCAACGAGTGCTGCAGAATCTATTGGATAATGCAGTACGAGTGAGCGAGCCAGATCGACCGATAATAATTGAGATAGTTCCGTTGGATACTAGCAGAGTAAAGGTTTCCGTGCGCGATCGCGGACCGGGAATTGCACCCTCCGACAGGGAGCGTCTCTTCCATCGTTTTATTCAGGGGCGAGGCAGGCGGGGAGGAGCAGGATTAGGTCTCTACTTATGTCGCCAGATTGTTGAGGCTCATGGTGGCACAATTAATGTAGAAAGCACTCTCGGCGAGGGTAGTGTTTTTTGGTTTACCCTTCCGGCAGCAACCAATAATTTTACACGCATGAATGACGCGGGGACGCGGAGATAAATCTGTAGCAATGATTTTCGAAATTAAAGTAACAGCAGCAATGACGGATAATAACGAGCAAGTTTCCGTAAAAATTCTCCTAGTTGAAGACCATGCCTTGATGCGACGGGGTTTGAAAGGACAGTTTGCCTTAGAATCAGGATTTACTGTAGTGGGAGAAGCGGCAGACGGTGCTAGGGCAGTTGAATTAGCAACTCAACTAAAGCCGGATGTCGTTCTAATGGATATCGATTTGCCAGTGATGGATGGCATTTCAGCAACACAAAGGATTAAAAGCGATCGCAGTGTGACTCGGATATTAGCTTTGAGCGCATTTGACAACGATATTCAGGTAATGGGAATGCTAGCAGCGGGTGCCGATGGATATTGTCTCAAGAGCATCGAATGGGAGCAATTAATCGCAGTCATTCATTTGATTCAGGGAGGTGGAGCATATTTAGACCCTCAAGTTGCCCGTAAAGTTGCCCGAATGCTTAAACCCGCGACTATCGCTTCTGAAAATCCCGCACCGCAGGCAACTCCTAGTTCAATACTCAGCAACCGCGAACGGGAGGTTCTCAAACTAATTGCTGACGGATGTTCCAACCAGGAGATTGCTGCAAAACTCTATCTCTCTCTGGGAACTGTCAAATCTTACGTGCGGATGATTCTTAACAAACTTAGCGTAGACGATCGGGTACAGGCAGCTGCTGTAGCCGTACGGGAAGGTTTGATTTAGCCTTGGAGAGCTTTAGATAAGCTGCTTTCCAAATCTCTACGAGTAGAAACTAAGGGAAAATCCATTTTTATCTGCTGCTCCGACCATAAAATACAAGGAGGAGGCAGTTGTTGCCAAAAACATTCGGGTAGGGGTAGGCAGAGTACAAAAACTTCCGGAGCGAACACGCTTATCTCTTCAATACTAGGAATTCCGTAATAAGGAAAAACCTCTGCTCCCTGCGCTAGGCAATAACGACTGACACGCTGCACTGTTGCAACATTCTGTCCGATGACCATAACTCGATTTCCTGACATAAGAGCTAAAGTCCGACTATAGGATTGAACCATTGGCATGGGAGACAGTGCATCAACAACTTAGTAAACAAGTCTAGTATGTCGCTTTGCTTCTCTACCTAATACATCCAGGTGGATAGTCAGGTGGATAGTTTTTATTTTTAGCAGACATCCTCCGTTATGAAGGGTTAACTATCCATCAGGCAGTATTTCAAGTGTTCGTATTGAATGATACTGATTGAGTATTTTGATATTTTGGAAATCCGCGCCGTGGATACAACCGAGCAAATTTATCGACTGATCGAGCAATGGTCTCGTGCCTTTGACTCTATTAAAGCTAGTGAAGCACTTCGTCAAATTGCTATTACTAGTGGTTGCATCCCACAATCAACAAAGCAATTGAGCGAACAAGAAAATCAACGAGTAATGCGGTGGTTACAGCAAAATTATCCCCATGCTTATTTGTGGGCAATGAGTCAACGCTGGGTAGGACACCCAGCAATGGTTTGGGGTTCGGCAAGGGAACTGAAAAGTACTTCCGCGAACGCTTTTAGCGCGCCTTTGGAGAACGTGAGAAGATAAATCCTTCCCCGAACTAAAAAAATACGGGGTTCTACTGAGTGAAAATTCTCTAGATTTGCTTCCATTTATAGAGTTGAAACCATGGCATTGACATCTCTCCACGCCTTTAGGCTGGAGAGGATGTCAAAAGAGAAATCTATTTTTTTTATTGGTAATTTAAGACTGGTTACACTATTTTTCTCATTGTCTATTCAAATGCTATCGTGTAATAGCTTTCGCTATGCTGTAAGCATAATTTATATAGTTGGAGGATAGTTAGTAGCGATCGCCCTATCGCCTCAGTCTTATCATAACCATCGCCATGTCCAAAGGTCGTACCAAACTAGTATTTCGCATTGTTCTTATCTTACTAGGATTATGGCTAGCTTTCGAGCTAGTTTCTCGTGTAGCAGCAGAAATACTTTGGTTTCAGGAAGTTGATTATTTCTCCGTCTTAATTAAACGTTGGCAAACTCAGTTGTTTTTGTGGATATTTACCTGTGGTCTTTCTAGCCTTTTTTTACTGGGAAATTTATTTATAGCCAATCGTTTGGCGTGGCGATGGTTACCAGAAGTCGAAGGAAGCAAACAAGGTGTTGCTTATTTACCTAAAAGTAGAAGAAACAAAGAGATAAGACAACAAAATCAGTATCGCTCTTATTATCTATCCTCAATCGAGGCAGAGCGAGCTTCTACCTCTAATCTTGCTTCTCCTCCCATCAAATTGCCTCTGCTGTTACCTTTGGTAGTGGTATCCTGTCTTTTTATTGCTGTGAAGGCAGTATACTACACCAGGATAGCCTATTCTATTTGGCAGCCCGATTATAGGTTACCGAGAATTACCACGACTTTACCTTCTGCCTTTCCGATTTCCTCATTTCCACAATTGGTAGCCCGAATACAGGATTATTTTTCTCAGTATCTTTGGCAGTCAGTAATTGTAGGAATAATAGTAATAGTAACCTTTGTTTTTTTGTCCTTAATAGCTACCCTGTGGTTAGAAGCGATCGCTATTTTTTATAGTTTAATTTTTGGCTCGATCGTAGCGGGAAATTGGACTGTTTATTTACAATATCTGCAACCTACATCTTTTAACATTCTCGATCCTCAATTCAATAATGATATAAGTTTTTATATATTTATTTTTCCTGTATGGAAATGGCTTGATTTTTGGTTAATTGGATTATTTGCCGAGGGTCTTCTTGGTTGCTTTTTGGTGTATATTTTATCAGGTAATAGTCTTTCTGAAGGTAGATTTCCTGGTTTTTCTCGTCCTCAATTGCGGCATTTATCGTTTTTAGCTGCCGCACAAATATTAGCTTTAGCGACTCAGCATTGGCTCAATCGCTATAATTTACTTTATTCCGAACGGGGCGTTACTTATGGTGCTAGTTATGCCGATGTACGCATTCAGTTGCCTTTAGAGACAATTTTATGTATAGTAGCCGGCACGATAGCTATTGGATTGGCAATTAAAGGATTTATTCATAAAAATCCAAAAATAAAAAAAATTAAACTTAAAAAACGGTTCAAAATTTCATCTTTAGTATTGACTTTTGGAATTTATTTGTTACTTTTAATTGGTGGGAATTTAACAGCAGAAGCAGTACAGCGGTTAGTCGTTGAACCTAATGAATTAGAAAGAGAATTACCTTACTTAGAACGCAGTATCGGGCTGACGAGAAATGCATTTGGTTTAGAGGCAATTGACGCAAGAACTTTCGTGCCGCGAGACGAATTAACTGCAGCCGATCTTGAAAGAAACGATCTTACGATAGATAATATTCGTCTTTGGGATACTCGTCCCATTTTGCAAACTAATCGTCAACTGCAACAAATAAGACTCTATTACAAATTTCCTGATGCCGATATCGATCGCTATATTTTTGAACAAGCAGAAGTAGAAGAAAACGATTCAGTTGCTGCCAATCGCCAACAAGTAATTATCGCTCCGAGAGAGTTAGACTATAGTGCCGTTCCGCAAAGAGCACAAACTTGGGTGAACGAACATTTAGTTTATACTCACGGTTACGGTTTTACTCTTTCGCCAGTAAATCAAGTAGGCACAGGGGGACTTCCTTTTTATTATGTCCAAGATATTGGCACTGGTCCTGAAGAAGAAGGAACTTTACGGACATCAAGTCAACTAGTTCGAGATAACATTCCCATAGGCAACCCGCGTATTTATTTTGGCGAACTAACCAATACCTATATCATGACTTCCACCAGAGTAGGAGAATTCGATTTTCCTAGTGGTGAGGAGAATGTTTACAACATTTATGATGGTACTGGAGGAATTAGCATTGGCAATTATGGGAGACGGTTGCTGTTTGCTCAGTATCTCAAAGACTGGCAAATGTTATTTACCCGAAACTTTACTCCAGATACGAAATTGCTATTTCGTCGTAATATTAACCGTCGCGTTTGGACTATTGCGCCTTTTCTCCGTTACGATCGCGATCCTTACTTAATAGCCGCCGATACGGGCAACCCAATAGATAAAAAAGTTGGGAACTATCTTTACTGGATTATTGATGCCTATACAACGAGCGATCGCTATCCTTACTCCGATCCGGGAAACAACAGGTTTAACTACATCCGCAACTCAGTCAAGGTAGTAGTCAATGTTTACAACGGTGACGTAGATTTTTATGTTGCCGATCCCAACGATCCGATTATTCAAACTTGGAGCAAAATTTTTCCCGAGTTATTCAAACCCCTAGAAGCAATGCCAGCCGATCTGCTCCGTCATATTCGCTATCCACAGGATTTATTCAATACTCAATCGGAACGGTTGTTAATTTATCATATGACCGATCCCCAAGTATTTTACAACCGAGAAGACCAATGGCAAATTCCTCAAGAAATTTATGGAACGCAATCTCAAGCCATAGAACCTTATTACTTAATTATGAGATTGCCCACAGCGAGCGCCGAAGAATTTATCCTGTTAAATCCTTTTACTCCCATCGCCCGTCCCAACTTAATTGCTTGGATGGCAGCTCGTTCTGATGGCGAACAATACGGAAGGCTGCTGCTTTATCAATTTCCTAAACAAGAGTTAATTTATGGTCCCAATCAAATAGAAGCCTTAATTAATCAAGATCCAGTCATTTCCCAACAAATTTCCTTGTGGAATCGAGAGGGTTCGCGAGCAATTCAGGGAAATTTATTGATTATTCCCATCGAACAGTCTCTATTGTATGTCGAACCTTTATACCTTGAAGCAGAAAGAAATAGTTTACCTACACTGGCAAGAGTAATTGTGGTCTACCAAAATCAGATCGTCATGGCAGAGACTCTAGAAGAAGCACTACAAGCAATCTTTGCTCCTGAGGAAAATGATAATGAAACAATTATACGTCCGCTAGATGAATTAGCTCCCTTCGTGCCAGAAGTGCCAGCAGAAGGGACTGACAGAGAACAATCGCCTCCAACAGAGCTAGAACAGTAAATTGGAGTTACTCTTTCCCTCAAAAAAAGATTGAGTCGCTTTGTCCTGTGTCCTTTGTAATATCAAATTGGGGATCCCACCGAGTCTCCTGCGGAGGACTGGGGCGCGAATTCATTTGTAGTTTTTATATTTTTTATCAAGCAAAAAATAACGTTACTGAACTAGGTAATAATAAAAAAGGTTAAAGGCATTGCTTTGCTTGCATTTTTGCCTTTACAACCCTAATTTTTTGCTTTACTACCCAATTCAGTAACCCTAAAAAAGTCTCGTTATAACTGAATTACATCGAGTTTATTTGTCAGGTTGAGGAGTCATTCGCAGGTAGGATTTAATTTCGGTAACTCCTTTAGGAAATTTTTGTTTCGCTTCTTCGGTTGGAATAGAAGGTGCAACCACGACATCTTCTCCGTCTTGCCAGTTGACGGGAGTAGCTACTTGATATTTGTCGGTTAATTGTAAAGAGTCAATTACCCGCAAAATTTCTTGGAAGTTACGACCGGTACTAGGTGGATAAGTAAGAGTCAGTCGTAATTTTTTCTCTGGATCGATAATAAAAACAGTACGTACCGTTACTTTAGCGTTGGCATTGGGGTGAATCATGTCATAAAGGTCAGAAACCTTTTTGTCCGCATCTGCCAAAATAGGATAGTTAACAGTCGTGCTTTGAGTTTCGTTGATATCGTCAATCCAGCCTTGATGAGACTCGGTATCGTCAACACTAAGAGCAATTACTTTAACGTTGCGTTTGTCAAATTCAGACTTAAGTTTAGCAACTTCCCCTAATTCAGTCGTGCAAACAGGGGTGTAATCTGCGGGGTGAGAAAAGAGAACCACCCAACTATCTCCCGCCCATTCATAGAAGGAGATATCTCCCATGTTAGAAGCCTGTGTAAAATCAGGCACCGTATCACCTAATCTAAGAGACATAATTTTTATTTCCTTAAGCAATCTCAAGACGCAATTTTTGATTTTCCCACAAAACTTCGTAGGTGAATCTTAATGTTCGTTGTTTATTACAATTCTAAATCTTTATTGCGATTATAGAATTTTTTTATTACAATTCCAAAACTTCTTGATTGCAATTTTACAGTTTTATTGTAATTCTTAAAGAATTTTATCAGCAGTCTGGGGAAAAGTATTGCTGCTACTGCCATAAGATGAAAAAATAGAAAACAAAAATTAATGTTATAGATAAATTACCATTTTGTCTGCGAGTAATCCATTTTAATCAGGAGGAATGAAATTGATGAAAAGATTGGTAGGCATATTAGCCACCTTGTGCCTGATCCTAAGTTCTTGGGGATTTGTTAGCTTATCCCAAGCATGGGCAGTTGAGCTGAGCTATTTGACCTCAAACTCATCCCTAATTTTGGCAGTCCGTCGCAACGCCGCCGATGACAAGTTAAGCGAGGTAGGCAGAAAACTAGATCTTAATAACAGTGACGTACGAGACTTTCGTCAATTTCGGGGTTTTTATCCTACTTTAGCCACTAAAATTATTCAAAACTCTCCTTACGAAAAAGTAGAGGATGTGCTGGAAATTCCTGGATTGAGCGAAACTCAAAAACAACGCCTGCAAGCTAACTTAGATAACTTTATCGTTACAGAAAAAGCCGATGTCTTTAATGCGGGCGACGATCGCATCAACCCTGGAGTTTACTAAAGACAAAACTCAATTGTAAGTAAGTAATGGCGGTGGGGAAGTAAAAAAAGCAGGAAGAAATGAGAAAAATTTTTTGATTTATTTCTTTGTCTCCCTTGTTTTTTAATCTGTCCTCATTATTGATTCCCATCCTCCCTAAGGGTGGGTTTTTTGTTAATATTAATTAAATTTTTTCAGCAAGTGACTAAAGTTGAAGGCCTTCTCTTCCGACCCCTCTTTTCCGATTCCCTCTCAGTTCGATGTTATTATCGTAGGCTCTGGTGCTGCGGGACTATACACTGCTCTGTGTCTGCCGCAACACTATCGAGTTGCCTTGATTACTAAAGAAAAGCTTAAAACAGGGGCAAGTGACTGGGCACAAGGGGGAATCGCGGCGGCAATTGGTGCTGATGATTCGCCAAAATTACACTTAGAAGATACTTTAAAAGCTGGCGCGGGTTTGTGCGATCGCACCGCAGTACAATTTCTGGTAGATCATGCTTCCAGTTCGATTAAATCTCTGCTAGAAATGGGGGTGGAATTCGATCGCAAGGACGAGCGGCTGGCTATGACCCTAGAAGCGGCTCATTCTCGTCCTCGCGTTCTTCACGCAGCCGATACAACCGGACGAGCTATAGTAGGCACCCTAACCAAACAAGTCTTACAACGCCCTAATATTAAAATTCTCTCTCAAGCTTTTGCTCTCAGTTTATGGCTCGACGAAACAACGGGTCGCTGTCAGGGGATTAGCGTACTTTATCAAGGATACGTTAGCCCGATAAAAGCAGCAGCCGTCATTCTCGCCACAGGAGGAGGAGGTCAAGTATTTGCTCAAACTACTAACCCCGCAGTTAGTACCGGAGATGGAGTGGCGATCGCCTGGCGCAGTGGCGCGATTGGGCGAGATCTAGAATTCGTTCAATTTCATCCCACCGCCTTAACTAAACCTGGTGCACCTCGTTTCCTAATTTCGGAAGCAGTACGAGGAGAAGGTGCTCATTTGGTAGATCGTGAGGGAAGACGTTTTGCTTTTGACTATCACCCAGCAGGAGAATTGGCTCCCAGAGATGTAGTCAGTCGTGCCATTTTTACTCACCTTCAAAAAACCGAAGCAACAAATGTATATTTAGACTTGAGACCAATACCAGAGGCAAAGATTCGCTATCGCTTTCCCAATATTATTGGTGTATGTCAACAATGGGGAGTAGATCTGTTTAACGAACCAATTCCCGTCGCTCCCGCCGCTCATTACTGGATGGGTGGTATTGCCGTCGATACGATGAATCGTACTTCAATTCCAGGTTTGTACGCGGTAGGAGAAACTGCGAGTACGGGAGTTCACGGTGCTAATCGTTTGGCCAGTAATTCTCTGTTAGAATGTGTCGTTTATGCAGCACAATTATCCCAACTGGAAATCGAACCGATTGAAGCTACAGATACATTTAAATTCTTAGAAATTACCGAAGCAAGTTGGAATAAAGAATTAGAAATTGTCACATTAATCAGAAAGGAATTACCTCATTTAGTTTGGCAAAGTGCAGGAATTTGCCGCACCCAGGAAGTGATGACAGAGGCGATCGCTCGGATACAATCGTGGCGCGATCGATTAGCTTCTCTCTCTCTAGGTCAATACGTACTTAAGCTATCTCCTTCCTATAGAGTTAAACTCAATTCTTCCCATGCCGAACAACAATTGCGGCTATACGCCGAAACTCTCAACCTTGTCGATATCGCCTATTTAATTCTGAAAAGTGCTGCTTTTCGCACCGAAAGCCGAGGCGGACACTATCGCACCGACTATCCCCACACTTCACCTGATTGGCAAGTACATACGATGGTAAGGGAACATAGTTGGTATACAGCTCCATTAAACTAATCAGGAGTCAGTGGAAGATTAGGGAAATAGGGAAATGGGGAGAAGAGGAGACTGGGAGACGGGGAGAGGGGGAGACGAGGTGCAATCCCCAAGTCCCCAATACCCGAAGAAAGTCAGGAGTTTGAATGGATGGAGTAAAACTATTTTCTGTATGCTATAATAAATAGCTCTTCATTATTGCTAGAAATTAAGTCTCTCTAACAGAAAATTTTCATGTCGAAGTTACTCCACTGCCGACACAGCATGGATATCTTGAGGTGGCGACGGGGAAGGCGCGGGAGCTTGCCTACTTTGACTTAGTCAAAGAGTACTTTTTTGAAATACTAGCGAGCGATGAAAATCAAGATTAAGACTGGAAGTATCACCATATTATGGCAGAACAGATTTGTTTACTCTCTCGTCGAGAAATAGACAAGATGCGTCAGGCTGGACGCCTAGCCGCCCAATTGTTAGATCATCTCGCTACGATGGTTAAACCAGGAGTAAGTACCCTCGAAATTAATGATGAGGCGGAAAGATGGACGCAAGCTCATGGGGCAAAAAGTGCGCCTCTGGGCTATCATAACTTTCCCAAATCCATTTGTACTAGTATTAACGAAGTGATTTGTCACGGCATTCCCAACGCCAAACAAATTCTCAAAGAAGGAGATATTATTAATATTGACGTAACGCCAATTTTAGATGGTTATCACGGCGATACGTCCAAAACTTTTTTTGTTGGTAATCCCTCCCCTACTGCCAAAAAACTAGTAGAAGTAACCGAGGAATGCCTCAGACGAGGAATCGCAGCTGTCAAACCAGGAAATAGAATTGGCGATATTGGTGCAGCTATTCAAGAATATGCCGAAGCAAATGGTTTTTCCGTAGTTAGAGATTTTGTCGGACACGGAATCAGTCATATCTTTCATACTGCCCCACAAATTCCTCACTACGGTACTAAAGGAAAAGGAAAACGGCTTAAACCTGGCATGGTATTTACAATCGAGCCGATGATCAATGAGGGAACTTGGGAAGCAGTGGTTCTTGAAGATGGTTGGACAGCAGTAACTAAAGATGGCAAGCTTTCTGCTCAGTTCGAGCATACGATCGCCGTTACTAAAGATAGTGTTGAGATTTTAACCCTGCCAGATTAAGTTATTAGTGCTTAATATTCAGAACGACGAATATTAAAACAACACCAATCCTGTCGCTTCCACAAGGCGGCGACAGTCCAACCATTTTCCTCAACCACATTGGCGATCGCTTGCGCTTGCTCCAATATAATGCCGCTTAATATTGCCCATCCTTTAGGTTTGGCGATCGCTCCCATGCTGGGAAAAAGCTCGATAATTATATCTGCCAGAATATTGCAGACAATACCGTCAAAGCCATCGTTAATTCCAATTAATTGCTCGACACTACCTTGACTGACAATGAGCGATTGTCCCTCTATTTGATTGAGTTGGCAATTTTGGCGACTGGCTTTGACTGCCAGGGGGTCAATGTCTACTCCATAAACTTGCTTTGCCCCTAATAAAATTGCGCCGATAGAAAGAATGCCCGAACCACAACCAATATCAGCAATAGTTTGGCTTTTGGCATTTTGAGACAAACGCATTTCCAAAGATTCGAGACAAAGTTGGGTGGTGGGATGAGTTCCCGTGCCAAAAGCCGTTCCCGGATCGAGACGCAAGATTAATCGGTCCGATCTTTCCGGCGGTTCGAGCCAGGCGGGGTAAATCAGGAAGCGATCGCCGATTTCTGTTGGTTGCCAATCTTGTTTCCAACTAGTAGCCCAATCTTCTTCATCAATTAAATGCCATTGAACTTGAGGTACTGACACTTCCATCAACATAGCATCCTGCTCCAGCCACAGGGATAAAGCTGCTAAATCGAGCAACTGCACCGCGGTTTCGGGGATATATGCCTTGATCGAAGCACCATCTTCTTTTACTTGGGTTGCAGTTCCGGAACAGCCAAATTTTTCCAGTCGCCAAAAAACTGATTCTTCCAAGACAGGTTCGCAGAAAATAACAATTTCCCACCAGCGATTAGACATGGATTTCTCCTAATTATGGGTTAGAGAAATACTTTCTAGGCAAGTTTAACCGTATAAGCATCTCTAATCCCCTCAATTTTGGTTACTTCGCCTAAAATTCCCTCTGGAAGTGGATCGTCTAAGCTGAGTACCATAACAGCCTCACCGCGAACAATTTTTCTCCCCACTTGCATACTGGCAATATTGACATTGTAACTACCCAATAATGACCCAATTTTGCCGATAATGCCAGGCATGTCTCGGTGTAGAGTAAACAACATATATTCGCTGGGAGGAACGTTAATAGGAAATTCATCTAAATTCGTAATACGTATTTCTCCATCGCCCAGTAAAGCTCCAGTTACCGAATGTTTACCGTTAGCTCCTTCAGCCTCTAGATGCAGTGAACCACCAGAATAATCGCGAACCGAGGCATCCCTAGTTTCGATAACCCGAATACCTCGCTCTTTTGCCTCAATACTAGCATTTACATAGTTAACTCTTTCCCGCAGAGCTTGGGAAAGCAAACCTTTAAGAGCTCCTACAATTAGCGGCTGACTTTCGTTATTGGCTAATTCTCCTTGCAGACTAATATTTAAACGGTCAATTCTCCCTCCTGCTAATTGACCGACCATATTACCCAAGATTTCTGCCAATTGCAGATAGGGTCTGAGTTTTTCCATTACCTCAGCATTTAGTCCAGGAATATTCACCGCCGAACGAGCGGGAAGTCCTAATAAAACGTCTCGAATTTGTTCGGCTACATCAATTGCTACATTGATTTGTGCTTCTGCTGTCGATGCTCCCAAGTGAGGGGTGAGAATTACATTAGAGCCTAGTTTGATTAAAGGTGATTCTCCCAAAGGTTCGTTTTCAAAAACATCTAATGCTGCTCCTGCAATTTTTCCTGCTTTAATTGCTTCTACTATAGCCGCTTCGTCAACAATACCACCCCGGGCGCAATTAATGATGCGGACAGTAGGTTTCATTTTAGCTATGCTTTTGGCATCGATCAGATTAGTAGTTTCCGGTGTTTTGGGAAGGTGAAGACTAATGTAGTCGGCTTCTCGAAAAAGTAGATCGAGATCTACTAGACGACAGCCTAGCTGTTCGGCTCTTTCTGTTGAAATAAAGGGGTCGTAAGCAAGTAACTTCATGCCTAAAGCTCTTGCTACTGTTGCTACATGAGAACCTATTTTGCCTAAACCGACTACACCCAAAGTTTTTTTGTAAACTTCAGAGCCAACGAACTGCTTGCGCTCCCACTTCCCTTCTTTAACCGAGCGATTGGCATCGGGAATCTGACGCGAGAGAGATAGCATCATGGCGAGGGCGTGTTCTGCTGCTGCTATGGTATTACCTTCGGGGGAGTTAACCACGACGATTCCCTGACGAGTAGCAGCAGGAACGTCGATATTATCTACTCCTACTCCTGCACGCCCGATAATTTTTAATTGAGTCCCCGCTTCAATTACTTGTTGAGTTACTTTAGTACCAGAGCGAAGCATTAGAGCATCATAGTTGGGGATAATTTTTATTAATTCTTCCTGTGGTAACCCTGTCTTAACGTCTACCTGGGCAACCTGAGAGAGGATATCAATTCCAGCTTGATCGATTGGATCGGAAACGAGCACCTTTGCCATAGTCATAAGATCATAAGATAGTGTGTTTTATCTATAATTTTGAATTTTGGGAAAATTAATTAAGTATTTAGGCGCAACTAACTCTTCATTGGCAGATTTGAAACACTGAGAATGTGAAAGTGTTTGACTCAGGTTTAGAATTTCTGACTAGGGTTAGTACTTCTAGTTATCGAAATGGCTCTCTGCACCTTCTAAAGAACTAAACATAACTAAATAAAATTATCATTTTTAGACACCTTGCCCATCGGTGACTGACAAGGATTTATGTTACTACTTTTAGTGTCTACTGACAAAGAAGGTTGATTCGTTCTTTGTCTTTTGTACTAATGAATACCGCTCGCTCTTGATTTTAGTTATTCCTAATACACCAGAGACTGCTACGCTAAAAAATGTAATCGCGATCTCGATCTTAGTTTTTATGAGCTATCTTATTGCCGTACTCGGCGATCGTCTGAAAGCAGAAGAAGGATATACTGCCCTAGAAAAGGCAAATATTCCCAAATCGCAAATTACTATTATCGGTAAAGGCTATCGAACTGTCGATGAAATTGACTCGCTCGCTCCGGCTCAACAAGCTAAGAAAAGAGCAATTATGATGGCTTATTGGTTAGTTCCTTTTGGTTTTGCGGCTGGCTTTACTTTTAATCTCATCACTGGCTTAGATACTTTTGATTGGGCAGGAGAACCAGGAAATCATATTCTTGGTGGAGTGCTCGGCGCTATTGCCGGTGCTATGGGTAGTATTTTTGTCGGTGGTGGTGTAGGCTTAGCTTCAGGTAGTGGAGATGCTTTATCCTATCGCAATCTTCTCGATACAGGTAAATATTTAATCGTGGTTAAGGGTTCGGATACTCTTAAGCAGAAAGCAACTCAAATCCTACGTCAATTTGAACCAGACAATATTCAAAACTATAGCAATTCTGAATTTTAAATTTGTGTAATCAATGTTGCCGAGAGAAGAATTATTAAAAGGGGTCGAACACCGAGAAGAAGTTGCTCGCGTTATCGATCTAGCAGAACAAGCAATTAGAACTTGGGAAGTAGTTTTAACAGATTTTCTCTCGCCGCCACTACTGGCAGAGGCACGGGAGATATTTACTCAGCTAACCGAAATAAAAATATTGGCTTGGGGTGGTTATCCCCAAGCAGAAAGACAAAGACTGGGTATTTCTCGTGCAGAAATTGGCTTAGAGCAAACACAAATCGCTCTAGCTGCTCTAGATATTGCGGGAAATTTTCTCTTCGATCCCGCTACTCATCGAGACTTTTTGGGTGCGATTTTGGGGACGGGAATAGTACGAGACAAAATTGGCGACATTATTGTTTTGGGGGAGAGGGGAGCGCAGGTAATAGTCGTTCCCGAGATGGTCGATTTTTTACAAACATCGCTGACACAAGTGCGTTCTGTAACTGTCAAAACCCAGCCAATCGAGCTGAGCGAGCTAAAAGTACGCCCGCCACAAAAAAAAGAAATGACTACGGTGGAAGCTTCTCTGCGATTAGATGCGATCGCTTCTGCAGGTTTTGGTATCTCGCGCAGTAAGATGGCAGATGCTATTTCCGCAGGGGATGTCCGCGTCAATTGGAAAGAAATTACCCAAGCCAGTCACTCAGTTAAACCAGGGGATCTGATTTCCGTAAGCGGTAAGGGACGTTTGGAAGTTGGAGAAGTAGCCGTCACTAAAAAACAACGCTATCGAATCCATCTAGTTAGATACAAGTAAGATAGTCTTTAATCAATTGAGTGCGCTTCCTGCGCGGGAAGCAAGTTCCCGCCCCCAGCGCAGTGTTTTCACAGAAAACAAACACTTACATTCTATTCATACCCTACAAGAGCGATCGCATCTCCCCAATCCCGTCTCTGTAGCTATAGCACTTTATTACTATTTGGTATTAGAAACAGCGGGTAGGATCACAGTAAAAGTCGTACCTCGATCGAGAATGCTATCAACGCTAATTTGTCCCTGGTGATTTTCGACGATCGCTCGGGCGATCGCTAACCCCAATCCTGCCCCTGTAGTTATGGCAAGATCTTGTTTGTGACTGCGAGAAGGATCGGTGCGATAGAAGCGATCGAAAATGTGGGGTAAGGCAGATTCGGGAATGCCAGTACCGGTGTCTTTAACTTTTACTTGAAGATAATAGTTCCGGTCTCTCGGTTTTTTCTTAATTTGTTGTAATTCTACTTCTACCAAAGCTTCTTCTGAATTTTGAAGAGTTTCTCCCTCCCCTGCAGATACAACTCTGTTAGTATGCTCGATCGCATTGGCAATTAAATTAGTGAATAGACGGGCTAAGTGATCCCAATCTCCTCGGACGGTAAAAATATCTTCTGAGGAAATAATATTACTATTCTCTTGGCTATCAGTTGCCGTGTGAGGTTCGACAATACGCAAACAGAGATAAATATCTTTTTGTTGAGCGATCGTCCTTTGTTCTTCGATTACTTCGATCAACAACGCATCTAGAGGTACGGGTTGAAAATCCGTTTGAACCATTCCGCTATCGGAACGAGTAAGAAATAACAGATCGTTAACTAATCGTCCCAATCTTTGAGTTAACCTTTCAATTACCCGCAGCTGTCTTTGTTGGAGTTGGGGTTCGGCTTCGGGATAAGCTAACGCCATTTGTACATTAGTCTGAATCATAGCGATAGGATTGCGTAGTTCGTGAGAAGCATCTGCGGTAAATTGTTTTAAACTTTGGTAAGAATCTTTTACTGGTTGGATAGCAATTCCCGAAAGTAACCAGCCAATTGCCCCTACGGAAACAATCATCAAACTAATACCAATCGCTAAATCTCTCGTCAACTGACGAATCGGTTTGGTAACTTCAAACCAAGGGTGACTGACGCGCAAATAACCCAATACTTGCCCATCTATTTCTACTCGTTCGGTTGCCTGCCGCAGCCAATAATTAGGAGATAAGTGAACCGTTTCGCCGCTTTTGTGAGGATGTAGGGGAAGATCTAGAGGTTCGGCAAAAGTAGACCAAAGTAACTCTCCTTCTGGACTAAACCATTCTAAATCGATGCGATCGTCTTCTACTGCATCGACATTGGAACGAAAGCTGGCTTCTAAATTAACTCGATAACTTCCTTCTGTAGGGACAATCGGCTGAATGACCAAAGAACGGTCTATTACTTCAACAACATGCTTGAGAGTATCATCAATGCGCTCGATGAGGGTATGGCGCACGTAAAGATAAAATCCAGTGGCAAACAGTAATAATAAAACAGCAGTGACAATAGTATACCAAAGAGCCAGACGACACCGAGTAGACTGAAATAGGAGATTCATAAAAATTAGGGCATCGGGAATGGGAAATAATATAAGATAAAGACTGCTAATGAGTTGAAAATATTAGCTGCACACTATTTAATACAAAATAGACAGCATAAAACTTCCTGGAGAAAAATGCGGGACTTTTTTGATAACGTTTCTCGTTACCCTCGTTATTTTATTACTATCATTTTGGGGATTTTTTTTGCTCTGTTTGAGCGATTGCGACCTTTATTGAAAAATCCTTTAACGGCTACTGCCCTAATTGGTTTACTTTTGGGGTTATTTGCCTTCTTTTATTTTACTTTGCGGGCAATGCTAGGTTTAAATCCGGTTTAAACTAGAAAAATATGGTTTTTACTCGGCTCTGTTTAAAAGTAGTTTTAAAAGCTAACAGTAAAGGAAAACTGAGTTAATTTCCATAGTCAGGAATTTAGGGGGCAAAAATTATGGCTACGAACCGTCGTGTTTCGCGCGTGTCCTCGTTGATTAAGCGAGAAGTAAGCCAAATGTTGCTCAACGAGATCAAAGACGATCGCGTTGGTGCGGGTATGGTAAGCATAACCGATGTAGATGTCTCTGGCGATCTGCAACACGCCAAAATTTTTGTTAGCATCTACGGGACAGAGGAAGCCAGAGCCGAAACTATGGAAGGGTTGAAATCTTCTACTGCCTTTGTCCGACGGGAATTGGGCAATCGGATCAGACTGCGGCGCACGCCAGAAGTGGTATTCCTCGAAGATCGTTCCCTGGAACGAGGCGATCGCCTGTTACATTTACTCAAAGAAATCGGTCAAGATCGCAAGGGACTGTCTTCGCCGTTCGACGGCGAAGCTCGTACGCCCCGCCAAGAAAAGGAAATAGACAACTCATAAGGAAATGTTAATTAAACTCTCGTGTCCCAATTTCTAGTAGATTGGCAGGGCTTTACTCTCAAAGAACAAATCGGACAAATGGTTGTAGTTCGTGCCTCCGGCTATTTGTTCGATTGGCAAATACGCTATCCTGCCTGGGAAGCTCCCGCTGCTAAATTAAAACAGTGGCTGGCACAATTGAACCTGGGCGGAGTAATTTTATTAGGAGGTAGTGCCCCAGAATTAGCTTGGCGATCGCAACAATTGCAGTCTTGGGCAAAAACTCCTTTACTAATCGCCGCAGACATTGAAGAAGGAGTCGGACATCGTTTTGCTGGTGCTACTTGGTTTCCTCCACCGATGGCACTGGGAGCTATAGCAGCTAAGAATTCCACTCTAGCTCAAGAATATGCTACCCGCATGGGTGCGGTCACGGCACGAGAAGCTCTAGCTATCGGTATTAATTGGCTCCTCGCTCCTGTGGTCGATGTCAATAACAATCGGGCCAATCCAGTTATTAATATACGTGCCTTTGGCGAGCGACCGGAAACCGTAAGTAACTTAACCGAAGCGTTTATTCGGGGCGCACAAGAATATCCTATCTTAACTACCGCCAAACATTTTCCCGGACACGGAGACACCGCTACCGATTCCCACCTCGATTTACCCGTACTACCCCACTCTGATTCGCGCCTGATTGAGATAGAATTACCTTCTTTTGAAAAGGCGATCGCGGCTGGAGTAAATAGTATCATGACTGCTCATCTATTGATTCCTGCCTGGGATGCCGAACGCCCCGCTACTCTTTCCCAACCGATTTTGACGGGTAAACTGCGGCAGGAATTGGGTTTTGAAGGTTTAATCGTCACTGATGCTTTAATTATGGGTGGCGTGACTAAATATGCTTCTCCCGAAGAAATAGCGATCGTGGCAGTTGAAGCAGGGGCAGATATTTTACTCATGCCTGGCGATCCCCTAGTAGCGATCGAGACTATCGAACGAGCGGTACAATTGGGACGTTTAAGTAAAGAAAGAATTCATCAGTCTCTAGAACGTATCTGGCAAGCAAAAAAAAAGGTAATTCAAACTTCCCCGCTTTCTCTATCTTTTCTAGATCGACTGGCTCAGCCTCAGGCAATGGCAACTACCGAATCTATCCTGCGAGATTCGCTGCAAACAGGAGGGAAACTTCCGCTTCAACCCACTAAGGATAGGGAATTATGTAACTTAATTGTGGTAGATGACATTCTCAACTGCAATTTCCTCGCTCGCCATACTCCCGCAGTAACCATACCTCAAGAATTAGGCTATCAACTACACTTAGTTGACCAAAATACCTTAGCTCATACTCCCTTTGACTTGAGACAAACCCTCCTACAAATATTTATTCGCGGCAATCCTTTTCGCGGTACGGCAGGATTAACCCCAAAAGCAAAAGAAATTTACCAGCAACTAATACAAGCCAAACAAGTTCAAGGATTAATTATTTATGGCAGTCCTTACGTGTTAGAATGGTTTATTACGCAAATCCCTGAGAATTGCCCTTGGGTATTTACTTACGGGCAAATGGCAAATGCTCAGGCATTGGCAAACAATGTTTTATTTGGTCTACCTGTCGATTTTCCCTCGCTTTTAAAGACTGACAAACCCAATCGGGATAATTTAGATTTCGGTTTTTAAGATTTACAAAACAGTAATCAGTCGCCAGTCATCAGTTAAAAATAACTGGTAACTGGCAACTGGTGAATCGGCAAGGCTCCTGCTAAAGCGAAAGACAACTGTTTTCTCGAAATTTTTATTTTTTTTAGTATTTGTATTGATTGTTACAGCAAATATTTTGGTAATTATATCCAGATACTGTTCTATATTGTAAAGTAGTAGTAATAGTTATTGATTTCTCTGGTGATACTCATGAGCGTTGCGACCACACCTGCTGTATCTTATACTAAGTACCCTATCGAATTAATTAAAGACGAAGCTCGTCAATTGGTAGAGAAAGGAATTGTTAGCCGACAACAGCCCATCTACGTGCTCTGTCAGTACATCCCGGCTCGTGAGTGGGTGTGTGTTGAATGCGAATTAGAAAGATGCGATTACTTACTTCGCGATCGTATCGGTGAGTTAATTGCCGATGAAGAATGGGATAACGATTGATTTTTAAGATATTCGCTAAAAAAACTATAAACTGTTTAAGCTTTTCCTATATCGTTTACACTTTTCTAAGTATTAACTAGTTTTGATTACTGTTTATAGCATTTTCGTTAACAAGCCTGGTATTTCAGGCTTTTTTGATACCGCTTCTTCTTTTAGAGAAAATCCTACAGTAGTCTCTAAACAAAAAATTATTGAGTATTTTTTGACTTACGCAATTGTTCTAATTCGGTTCGCAAAGCAATAATCTGTTCGGTCAGTTCTTGCAGATCCGATTCAACATTTTCTGAGGTAGAGTAAGGGGTAAATTCCGTTTCACTGCTAGTTTTAGCAGTTTCTGAATTCCGCCAACCTCGTTGACGAAAAAGATTGTCAAGCATTCTTCTCGCTTCCTGCTCGGTAATCTCCCCTTTTTGCGCCCATTCTCGCGTTTTTTGACTCAATTCGGTCTGTAATTCCGATATGGTTTTAGCTCGTTTTTGGGGATCTTGGATTGTTTCTAACAAAGAGGTTGTTGCCCCGACAGTAATGCGGAAGCCCTGCTGTACAATTTGAAAAAGACTATTGGCGTTCATCTTTGAGTGCTGAATGATAGGGCTTGCTAGATACAAATTAACACAAAGGTGATGTTTGTCTTGTCCAGACTAGAATAAACATCCATCCTGCTTGTTATTTAATCTATCTTACTTGTTCTAAATATTGATTGAGATCTTCAATTAATCGCGTTAGTTCGGCTTCACTGGTAATGCGAATGCGGTCATCGCGGACAGTTAATAAAACTCTAGCCGCAAAAGGACTGGGATAAATATTAGGATTACAAAAAACTTCCAAGAAAACATCTCCCGTGTGACGATATTCCATTGAATTTTGGGGATTAGGTCTACTACCACCACTAGAAGTACGGCTAGCGATCGCTTTAAGACTTTGCAGCAATACGGATATTTCTTGCTGTAATTTTTGCGCCGCTTCAGCAGTAAAGTTAAAAGTTACAGAACCTTGAATGAGATTGAGAGTGAGTTGCGACATCAGTGTATAAAATTTTAATAATTTAAATTATTGCTAAAAGATATTATCCCGCTCACTGCCAAAATTTACCAAAGAATGAAGCCTGGATTAACTATTTATTAAAAAAAGTCTCAATAATTCGGACTCGATCGGACAACTAAAGACAGGTGTAATCATTAGCAAATAAAGGTTTCAGCGACTTAAGACTATGATTGAATTGAGAACTTTCATAATTTCAAATCGTGATACAGGATCGTCGCACACAAGTCCGTAAAGTTCTTTTGCTGACGCTATTACTAAATCTGTTTGTCGTCGGATTAAAAGCAGTAGTGGGATTTATCACTGGTTCTCTCAGCATACAAGCAGATGCTTTACATAGCGTGACAGATAGTCTCAACAATATTTTGGGTTTAGTTGCTAATCGCTTTTCTTCTCCTCTACCAGATAGGGAGCATCCTTACGGACATCAAAAATTTGAAGCAGTAGCTGCTCTCGGAATTGCAGCTTTTCTCGGTATTGCTTGTTTTGAAATCTTAAAAGGAGCAGTCGAGCGAATTTTAGCGGGAACTAGCGTAATAGAAATATCTTCTAGAGAGTTGTGGTTATTGCTTATCGTTTTGGGAGTTAATATTTTTGTTGCTTTCTACGAGCGTAGTGTAGGCAAACGCATTGGTAGTCCAATTTTATTAGCCGATGCCAAACATACGATGAGCGATATTTGGACTACGATTCTTGTGCTGGCAGGATTAATCGGAGTTTGGCAAGCAAATGCCCTCAATCTACCTCAACTACAATGGCTAGATGTAATTTTAGCCTTTCCCGTAGCTCTTTTGGTCTTTCGTAGTGGTTGGGAAGTACTGCGGGATAATTTACCCTGGTTGGTCGATGAAATAGCGATCGCTCCTGAAGCCATTTATCGCCTTGTCATGGAAGTCCCGGGGGTAATTAACTGTCACGATATAGCTTCCCGTGGTTTGTTAGGTAGACAAGTGTTCATCGAAATGCATTTAATTGTGGATGCTCCCGATGTGGCAACGGCTCATCAAATCACAGAAGCAGTGGAATCCCTTTTAGAAGAACGTTTCAGTCCCGTACGAGTATTAATTCATGTCGAACCACCAAATTATCAATCCGATCGCATTAGCTTTGGTTCTAGTACCGCTGCGCGGAAGGCAAAAGGCAAAAGGCAAAAAAATTGGTCAAAAATTGGTTTCTCTTTGGTTTCCAATAGCTAATAGGTTAATTAATGGTAGCTTTATTTGGGTCGACTTGGACTAAAAGTAAAATTCAGAAACAGTAAATAATTCAAATCTCTCTACTTTTTCAAACAGAGAATTAAAGTTTTCCACAGAAAAGTTTATTTTTCCACAGATTTATTTTAGTTTTCCACAAAATTTGCTGCCAAAATTAACACGAAATAAATAAAGATTATATAGAGACTAAGTTAACCTAAGTTTTAAATATTAACTGTTCCCTATTCCCTATTTACTGTCCACTATTGTCCGACATTCCTCTTCTGTTATTCTAGTGTCGGCAATAAGGGAGCCCAACCATCGAGACAATAACTTTTCCGATTCTTTGCTTTCAATAACCGAATTAACAAAATTACGCCACTGCGGCTCATTAGCAGGTAGAATCATGCCGTAGCGATCGCAAGTTAGAGGTTGCTCTGGTATTAAAATATAGTTTTGCAGAGGTAAATTTTGTCTTTCTACTTCTGCTATTAATAAAATTCCATCACTAACAAAAGCATCAAGTCTACCTTGTTGAAGAGTTTGTACTCCTCTCATTCTTGCTGCCGAACCTTGGAATTGTTGTTGCTCGGCTAGAGGATAGCGATCGCTAATATATTGCTCTGTAGTAGTATTGCGAATTACACCAATAGCAATATCTTGTAAGTTGCTGTCAAGATTAATTCTTTGTCGATTATCTCTTTGAATCAAAAATTGGGTACCGCTAATAAAAAAAGCGGTGGAAAATTCTATTTGATTTGGTACTTGTATTTCAGTAGAAATAGTATTTGGTCCGCATTCGAGGTAAACTAGACCCTCAGCTACTAGTTGAAAACGATTACTAGCATTAGATTTTAGTAATCTAATTACTATAATATCTCTCTGTAAAAATTGGGTTAGCTTTCTTCTCAATAAAGCGAAAAAATCAAGGCAGTATCCTCGAATATTACCCCCTGCATCTAAGTAACCAAAAGGAGCAGCATCTTCTCTAATTGCTACTCTTAATAAGCCCGTACGCTCAATAGTATCTAAAACTGTTTCGGCGGCAGTCGCTCTAGGCAATAAAATCGAACAGAAAATAGTGATGGTGATAGCTATTAATTTAGAACTCATTTTGAGATGGTCGATATCGAGTAACTTATATTATTTGACTGAATAGCGATCGCTGTTTTAATAACACTGAAGATAGTTGAGGTTATTCTAAATACTTATCAAAACAGTTCAAACACTGACAATCCTTGATTTTGGTTGGCGATCGTCGAGTAAAATGAACGATTGGACTGATTAGAATTACATAGGCGTAGAAATTTAGTAACAGAAACTAAGAGAAAGAACATGAAGCAGCGTGGAGTTACGGTTTGGTTTACAGGACTCAGTGGTGCGGGAAAAACGACAATTTCCAAAGCATTAGCTGAAAAATTAAAAGCAGACGGCTATGCTATAGAAATTTTGGATGGCGACATAGTAAGGGAAAACTTAACTAAAGGTTTGGGCTTTTCTAAAGCAGATCGAGATGAAAACATTCGCCGCATTGGTTTTGTCTCTCATTTATTAACTCGTAATGGAGTAATAGTTTTGGTCTCTGCTATTTCTCCCTATCGCGAGATTAGGGAAGAAGTAAGAAAAAAAATTGGTGATTTTGTGGAAATTTTTGTTAATGCCCCTCTAGCTATCTGTGAAGAACGCGATGTTAAAGGTTTGTATCAAAGAGCGAGAGCAGGAGAGATTAAACAATTTACGGGCATCGACGATCCTTACGAACCGCCTCTCAATCCCGAAGTTGAATGTCGTACCGATAAAGAAGAGCTATCTGAAAGTCTAGCTAAAGTAATCGACAAACTACAAGAGTTAGGCTATATTTCTTGAATTTATCTTTGGGGTTTGCTAGCAGTCTAAAAAGGTTATTTTTAGCGAAATTAACCCCTTTTTCTATTTATTTGCTTAGTTTTTAAAAGGCAAAAAAGACGATCCCAACTTTGTTAATAATTTAATTCCTGCTGAGATCGTCGATTGAGGTCTAGAAATATGAACTATTTTAGTCGATTTAGTCGTATTAGAGGGTAGCATTAGGGGAGAGCTTAACATAAGCTATTAATAATTTAATTTATTGGTGAGCTAACGCAGTCTTGGGCAGGGTTGACAAGCTCTCGAAACGTTCGGCTTAAACTGCGCAAATAAATTCTAAGAGCTTAATTCGGAGGTTTTCTCACTACACTTAATGGGCGGAAGTAGTTCCGCCTCCGTGCCTTCCGAATCAAGAAGCCCGCATAGCAGCCGCGACCTCATCAATTTATTTGTACTAATTACCAAATGACTAATGACGCGAAATCCGCCTGTACTAGGGTCTGGGGATGAGCTTAGTAGGTATTATTATTCTGCTTATCCATGCTTTCTTAGCGATCCCGCAAACGTTCCCGTAGGGTCCGTAGGGAGCGAACCTTTCGCTGTGCGCCTCGTGCTTGAGAGGAACCGCTTCTTCTTTAATACTAATTATTATAGATATAAATAAATAATATTTCTGAAATCATTGAATAAAGGTTATGATAATAAACAATATTCATTTAAACCTTTCCACATTTATCTAAAATTTCGGTCTTAATTAGCAATTAATGATGCAACAGATGTTTAGTGAAACGATCTGGCTAGTACCTTTGTATGCTTTAATTGGCGCAGTGCTAGCCCTACCATGGTCTCCAGGGATTATCCGTCAGACAGGACCGA
The DNA here is from genome assembly GCA_015207585.1 of Pleurocapsales cyanobacterium LEGE 06147. Classification (GTDB taxonomy): domain Bacteria; phylum Cyanobacteriota; class Cyanobacteriia; order Cyanobacteriales; family Xenococcaceae; genus LEGE-06147. The sequence continues at coordinate 33,165 of JADEWQ010000038.1, forward strand.
GACCGGCAGGATATATCAATACTTTGATGACTCTGTTGGCTTTTGTCCATAGCCTGTTTGCTTTACGAGCTATTTGGCATCAACCACCTCAATACCTATCTATCAATTGGCTTCATGCTGCCAGTTTAAACATTACTTTTGATATCGAAATTTCTTCCGTAACCGTTGGAGCGTTAATTTTGGTTACTGGGTTAAATTTACTCGCCCAAATTTACGCCATTGGTTATCTGGAGATGGATTGGGGTTGGGCGCGGTTTTATTCGCTACTGGCTTTGTTTGAGGCGGGAATGTGTACCTTAGTAATTTGTAATTCCCTCTTTTTCAGCTATGTAATTCTAGAAATACTCACCCTGGGAACTTACCTACTGATTGGTTTTTGGTTTAACCAGTCCCTGGTAGTAACGGGAGCGAGGGATGCCTTCCTAACCAAACGGGTAGGAGATTTAATTTTACTGATGGGAGTAGTTGCCCTTTTACCTTTGGCAGGAACTTGGAACTATAGGGAATTAGCCGAGTGGGCAACAACAGCTACGATTGACCCTAAGATAGCTACATTGTTGAGTTTAGCATTAATCGCCGGTCCTTTAGGTAAGTGCGCTCAATTTCCTTTGCATCTCTGGCTCGATGAGGCAATGGAAGGTCCCATGCCCGCTACTATCTTGCGGAACACGATTATAGTATCTACAGGTGCATGGGTATTAATCAAATTGCAACCAGTGCTTGCTTTATCTCCCGTAGCTTCTACAGTAATGATTGGCATTGGTGCGGTAACGGCAATTGGTGCTGGTTTAATTGCGATCGCCCAAATTGACATTAAACGTTCCCTTTCCTATTCCGTTAGTGCCTACATGGGTTTAGTTTTCATTGCGGTAGGGACACAACAAGATGAAACCGCTTTGAGATTGTTATTTACTTACGCGATCGCTATGGCTATTTTGGTGATGAGTATCGGCGGTATTGTTTGGAACAATATTACCCAAGATTTAACTCAATACGGTGGCTTATGGTCTCGTCGTCCTATATCTGGGATTTGTTATCTTGTCGGTGCAGCTTCTTTAGTAGCTTTTCCTCCTTTGGGCTGTTTTTGGTCACTAACCGAAATGGCAGATAACTTATGGAATACTCATCCCTGGTTAGTAGGAGTATTGGTTGCCGTCAACGGTTTGACTGCTTTTAGCGTTACTCGCGAATTTAGTCTAATTTTTGGCGGAAAACCCAAACCGATGACTGTCCGTTCCCCAGAAGCTTTATGGTCATTAGTCTTACCGATGACAATTGCGATGGGATTTGCCTTACACGTACCGATTTTATTGCACCAATGGAATTTGTTACCCGAGTGGGAAAACCTTAATTTAACCGTTGCTACTCCCTTAGTTATTTCTACTTTAGTTGGTGCAGGTGGATCGGCATTTATTTATCTCAATGACAAAATTGCTAAACCGATTCAATTGAAACCAAAAGCGGTACAAGACTTTTTTGCCTACGACCTTTATACAGCCAAACTTTATCGAGTAACGATTATCTTTGTAGTTGGTTTAGTTTCTCAAATTATTTATTGGTTCGATCGTTATCTAGTTGACGGAATAATTAATTTAGTTGGATTAGTAACTATTTTTAGTGGCGAAAGTTTAAAGTATAATGTTTCGGGGCAAACTCAATTTTATTTCTTGTCGATCTTACTGGGAGTATTTTTATTTGTTGGCGTAGTTTGTTTCCCCTTTTTATCTCAACTTCATTTGATAATCTCTCCCTAATTATTATTTACGGATAAACGCAGATTGACCCAAACATAATTGATGATTAATCTACTTTTTCACAAATTTTATCAACGGGATTTAGACAAAAAATAACAAAAAAAAGACAAAGGATCAAAAATGCTTAGTTTTTTACTATGGTTACCTGTTCTTGGAGCTAGTATCATTGGTTTTTTCCCAGGAAAAATTGAATCTGCACGTTTGCGCCAAATTACAACAATTTTTGCCGTAATTATTTTAGGTTGGACAATCTGGTTATTAACTCAATTCAATTTGAGTAATTCTGGATGGCAATTTTCCGAATATTTACCTTGGGCTGAACCAATTGGCTTGAGTTATAGTCTGGCAGTTGATGGTTTATCTTTGCCTCTGGTGGCTTTGAATGGTTTACTTACCATGATTGCTATTTATAGCATTGGTGAAAATGTCGAACGTCCCCGTCTTTATTACTCTTTAATCTTGTTAATTAATGCAGGGATAACAGGGGCTTTAGTTGCTCAAAATTTATTATTATTCGTAATTTTCTACGAACTAGAATTAATTCCTTTTTATTTAATGATTGCCATCTGGGGAGGAGAAAAAAGAGGCTATGCTTCCATTAAATTTCTTCTCTACACAGCAGTATCGGGATTATTAATTTTAGCAGCCTTTTTAGGTATTAGTTTTCTCAATGGTGCTACCAGTTTTGATTACAATATTATCACAACTCAAAGATTATCTTTAAATACGCAACTTATTTTACTAACTGTTTTATTAATTGGATTTGGAATCAAAATTCCTTTAGTTCCTCTTCATACTTGGTTACCCGATGCTTATACCGAAGCTTCTTCTGCTGTTGCCATTCTTCTAGGCGGAATCTTGGCGAAATTGGGAACTTATGGTTTAATTCGCTTTGGTTTACAACTATTTCCTGAAGCTTGGTCAATTGTTGCCCCTGGATTAGCAGTTATTGGTACAGTTAGTGTACTTTATGGGGCATTAAGTGCGATCGCCCAAAAAGATATTAAGCGCATGGTGGCTTATAGTTCGATCGGTCACATGGGTTATATTTTAGTGGCTACTGCTGCTGGTACTCAATTAAGTATTTTGGGTGCAGTGACACAAATGATCGCTCATGGTTTGATTCTGGCTTTATTGTTCCATTTAGTTGGTATTGTGGAACGCAAAGTTGGAACTCGCGATTTAGATGTTCTCAATGGTTTAATGAACCCTATTCGCGGTTTACCTCTTACCAGTGCGTTATTGATTATGGCGGGTATGGCTAGTGCTGGTATACCTGGTTTGGTAGGATTTGTAGCTGAATTTATGATTTTTCAGGGCAGTTTTAGCACTTTTCCAATTCCTACTTTACTTTGCATCATTGCTTCTGGTTTAACGGCAGTTTACTTTGTAATACTGCTCAATCGCACTTGTTTCGGCAAATTAGACAATAAATTGGCATATTACCCGACTGTATTGCGTTCTGAAAGCATTCCTGCTTTTGTTCTGACCGGAATTATTCTTTTCTTGGGAATTCAACCCAACTGGTTATTACGCTGGATTGAACCAACGACAGATTTATTAGCAGTAAACAGCGAACGGTCATCAGTTATCAGTTATCAATTAACAAATAAAAGTCTAACTTTACTATCGGGAAAATAAATCATGAAGTTAAATGTGTGTTTATCTCTCATCTTATCGGTTATTTCACTACTATTGATACCAACAACAGATAGAGACAAAAAATAGAAATATAAGAAAATAAGCAATTAACAAACTATGGTACAAACACCAATTAAGCAACCTACAGCCAAACTTCCACCTTCTACTCATCAATTTGCGGATGTCATCCATCGCCTCGAAGCGGGTAGATCGATGTTACCCGATACACCAGAAAACCTAATGCAGATTATCGGTATTTATAAAGCCTATGCAGTACCGATGGATTTTTACTGGCGCGACTTACTTTATATTGCCGAACGAGTATTTTTAGAACCACTTCCCTTCTTTAAATATTTTCTTCCGAAAGAATACTTAGACTTACACAATCACTATGCAGGCGATGATGCCGACTTAAGAATTTGGCGAGGAGAAGCAACCGCCCATCCCGAATTACTGGAATTTATGCAAAAGGGTAAAACCTTCAAAATGCCCAAACTTCTCCATCACCTATGGCACGATCGCATCAACATGGAATTTGCCGAAGCCTGTATGCAGGCTATGTTATGGCACGGAAGAGATATGGGCTGGGGTAAATTTGATGCCTATCTCGATAGCGACGAATATAAAGCTAATGCCGACAGGGCAATTAAAGCTTACTTTAAATACAATCCCGTAATGCTGGGGCTTTATAAAATCTTCCCAGATATGTTTCTCGAACAGGTACGACAACTTTCCTACTACTCTAATCTGGGCTTATTTTGGGAAGTAATGGCACCAGTATTCTTCGAGATGTCCGATATCTACGATGAAGGCGGCTTTAAAGGTGTCCCCGATGCGATGAATTTTCTAGTTAATGGCATCTTTGCTGTTGCCGGTCGTCCCATTTACCATCATGTCTATATTCGAGGCGAGTGCTACGAAATCATCCCTAAATCTAAAGGTTTTATGTGGCTTTATGAAGCTGCCTTACCCTATGTCGAAGCCGTCTTTTATCGCACTGCACCTTTCCGAGGTACAAAATCTTACAACGCCCAAGCTAGGGAAGTTCCCAACAATCAAAAAGACTTCCACTATGGCATTTTATATGCAGATGTTTTCCCTGTCGGTACGGCTGGCATTCCTCCGACATTATTAATGGATGATATGTATCATTTTCTGCCCGATTATCTTAAGGATTATTATCGACAACACTGTCGGGGTGAAGACGATATGCTCATCCAACTAGGAATTACTTTCCAGCGATCGATGTACAATGTCACTTCTGCGGTAATTCAAGCATTGAGACAGGCATTACTTTATCCTCTAGACGATCCCAATCCAGAACACTTGATGGCAAATCGTCAGTTTTTTGAAGCACAAATGGATCGCTTTAAACGTCCCGAAGCTCGTTTAAGAGATATTCAAAATCAAGATTACCGCTAAACAAGGCGTAAGAAATCTGGGATGGCTTTTGTTTTAAATCTAAGTACGTTTAAGTCGTGTACTCGGCATTAATTTCGACGTACTTATAAGTTAGATCGCAACCCCAAGCCGTACCAGTACCAGAACCATTGCCGAGGCAGACAGAAATTAAGACAGTATCTTCTTGTAAATAAGCTCCCTCGGCAGCCCGTTTGAGATAGTTGCTGGCTGCCTCGCGGTCAAACTGAAGGGGTTGACCATTTTCCATTAAGCTAAAACCACCTAATTGAATATTTAATTCATCTTGGTGAAACTGAACTCCTGCCCTACCTGCTGCTGCTGCGATTCTACCCCAGTTAGGATCGCGTCCGAAAATGGCTGATTTGACTAGGGAGGAACTGGCAATGGTTCTGGCTACTTGACAAGCAGACTGATTATCTGGTGCGCCCGAGACTCGTACTTCAATTAAACAAGTTGCTCCTTCTCCATCGCGAGCGATCGCTTTAGCTAAATGCTGACATACTGCTGTAAGCATTTCCTCTAATTTCTGGGCAGGTTTGCCCATTTCGGTAATAGCTGTAGTGCGCGATTGACCGTTAGCCAGAGCAATTACTGTATCGTTGGTGCTAGTATCTCCATCTACGGTAATTTGATTGAAACTCCTATCTACAGCACGCTTTAACATTTCTTGCCACAGATGAGTAGCTACTGCCCCATCGCAGGTAATAAAGGCTAACAGAGTTGCCATATTCGGGTGAATCATGCCCGAACCCTTAGCAATGCCGCCAATCCGCACGGGACGGTCTTCAATCGTAGTTTCTAAGGCGATCGACTTGGTAACTAAATCGGTAGTAATAATTGCTTTGGCAGCATCTTCGCCTCCATCGACGGAAGCAGCAGCCACTAACTTGGGAATTCCTTCCCGCAAGGCATCCATTTTGATTCTTTGTCCAATTACCCCAGTAGAAGCGAGGAAAATTGAATCGGGAGAAATATTTAGTTCTTTACCAAGCAGTTGCGCGCTTTCTAAGGCATCTTGCCACCCCTGTTCTCCCGTGGCAGCATTAGCTTGCCCTGCATTACACAATATTGCCCTGGCACTGGCTTTGGCTTGCAGACGCTGACGGCAGTAATCAACGCAAGCAGCACGTACTTGGGAGGTAGTAAAAACTCCAGCAGCGATCGCTTCTGTTTCTGACAAAATTAATGCTAAATCCGGTGCTTTTGAAGGTTTTAATCCTGCAGTAATTCCTGCTGCTCTATATCCCTTGGGTGCTGTTATGCCGCCTTTGATTACCTGCCAATCTGTCATCGATTTCTACCATTGCCTTAAGTTTAAAGCTGATTATACCAATGCCACGAGTTCTTAAAATAAATATCAATTGGGAAAAAGAAAAGCATATTGTCCTTAACCAATAAAGAAAGCTGGATTTCTACTTATTTCTCAGCAAAAATGTCAAAATAAGTCAACCAAATAACAAAACAATTGTGAATATTATCTAGAATTAGTATCTAGAATCAGTTCTGTTATTTATTTTTTAAGTAATATTTCCCAAGCAAACCCTATTGCTCTAGACAACTATGAAACTTAAATCTTTAGCCGGAATGCTCGCGGGATTAGCTTTGACATTTGGTGCAACAGCTACTTTCTCCGAGCCAAGCCAAGCCAATTCCAATACTTACTATTGTGCTCAACTTAACGGTATCTGGAATACCTTTGTAAATACTCCAAGAGGAAGAATTACGCTGATTAACTGGGTAAGGGATTATTCCGAGGACTGGACTCCTCAAAGACGTTGTCTGGAAGTCTCCAAGAGATTTCAGAAATTTTTAGAAGACGGTACTCTTAAATATATCCGTACTGGTACGGTCAATCGCCAGCCGGTTATCTGTGTGGCGAACGAGCGCGGAGGTACTTGTCCCGATCGAAACGTCTTGGTTACCTTTAAGCCGGGAACCGATCCAGAAGAAGTGCTCATTCAATTAGTAGATTTTCGTCGAAGTGTTAGCGGTCAAACCATCGTTCTTAGCGAAGATGACTCTGGTTTTTACGCCGATGGCGAATTTTATGTCGATCTCGCTAAATTTTTGGACACGGTTCCCGTAAGCAATTAAATAACTAATGAATGAAGTTGTGGCACCTTTGGAGAAAATCTAAGCCCCTTAACTTCTATGACTCAGCCAAGAGGTACTCTTTCAACTTGAAATCTCAGATTGTTAAGCTGGTAATTTGTCTAGCTAGTATAACTCTAGTCATGCCAGGAGATGTTTCTCGTTTTAAAACTAAAACTCTGGCATCGTCATCCCCGCAGTTACTCATCACCGAAATCGATCGAATTGCCGCTGATATTACAGTCGAAATTTTAGGAATTGAATCCTTGGGTTCGGGAATTATTCTGAACCGACAGGGAGACACTTATACTGTGGTCACCAATCAGCACGTACTCCGAACGGCAAAATCTCCCTATCGAATTAAAACTTCTGATGGGTCGATCCATCCAGCTATAGTTGTCCCAACTGTTATCTCAACTAAATACGACCTAGCTTTGCTGCAGTTTTACCAGCCTGATAAAAGTTATCAAGCAGCCACAATCGGTAGATCCTCTTCTTTAATGGTAGGAGAATCAATCTTTGCTGCTGGCTTTCCTTCTCAGGAAAAAGAAGACAATGTCTCTAAGGGCGATCGCCGAAACAAAAATAGAGAAAAACCAGTCCTCAAAACTGGTCGGGTTACCGTAATCTTAGACCAAGCTTTAGAAGAAGGTTATCAAATTGGTTACACTAATGATGTCAAGAAGGGTATGAGTGGTGGTCCTTTACTCAATATTCGGGGGGAGGTAATAGGAATTAATGGCAAACATGCTTATCCTTTATGGGATGCTCCAGACTTTTATGAGGATGGCTCCCAACCCTGTCCCCCTCTACAAGAACTGATTACTCGCTCTAGTTTGGCTATTCCCATTGAAAAGATAGTAGAGCTAACGCCAAAATTAGTTTTTTCTCCCCGAGCGATCGATGACAATCGGTCGGTGATAAGGCTAGACTCAGACAGAAAGAGTGGTACTGCCGAATTAATTGACAAAATGCAAGTAGAAGTAGAAGCGCGCAAAAATTGTGAAGAGGTACCAAACGAGTCACAGTTAATTCGTCCTTAAAGGGCGGGGCAGTTTTGAAGGGGCACAAAGTTAGTGTTTATGTGCTGCCTGCTTAGACTTCCTAAGGGGCTGAACCCTGGTTCGTACGCTCCGTCAGGCTCATCGGAGGCAATAGAATGAATTTTTCCCGCACAGCAACTGGAGTTTTAGTAGGAATAATTTTTGCCGCAGCCGGACAACCAAGTCTGACTATGGCACGAGAACAACAAATAGCTCAGGCTTTAGCTCCCGAACAAATTAACCTTCGTGCCAAACAAATTACGGTACGCATAGATGGTGACGGTACTGGCTCTGGAGTAATTGTAGGGCAGTCGGGCAATAGTTACACCGTAATTACCAACTGGCACATAGTTAAAAATCCAGGACAATATTCAGTACAAACAACTGATGGGAGAGAACATCCGGTCGAATATGCGACAGTAAGACAGTTGGCTGGATTAGATTTAGCAGTGCTGCAATTTGCTAGCAATCAAAATTATCAATTGGCAGAAATAGGTAACTCTAATGGTTTAATTGAAGGTCAAAATGTTTACTTTGCAGGCTACCCGGGCGAGTTACGACAAGAAGATAATCGCTATTATCGTTTTTTTTCTGCTAACTTGGTAGGTATTTTGCCTCAAGCTACAGAAAACGGTTATGCACTCATCTACAATGGAGAAGCCTTTCCCGGAATGAGTGGGGGACCAGTATTCGATCGTAATGGTCGCTTAATCGGTATTCATGGCGAAGCTAATATCCATGCCCGTACTGGGGCAACATCCAACTACGCTATTGCGATCGAGAAATATCAGCAAGCGATCGCCTCCAATCCAGAACCAGCAAGTGGTACTAATGAAGCTCCATCGGAACCCACACCGACAGCCACCAACGAACAAACTCCCCCCGAAGTTAGTGAAGCTCCATCGAAACCCGCACCGACAGCTACTAACCCCGATGAACCAGTAACTGAACCTCAACCCTCATCTACTCCATCTGAGCCTACACCGACAGCTACCAACGAGCAAACTCCCCCCGAAGTTACGGTTGATACTGGAGCAGCTCCTAACCCCAATCAAGCAGAAACTACACCTCAAACTGCTGCAGATCCTTCAGTCGAGCAAACATCGACACCTTTAGCAGATAATATCGAGCAGAATCCCTCGCTAATTGAATCAGAAGGAAATATAAACTCGTCACCGATTGGGTCGGTACCTACCTTTACACCTTCTAACTCTTCTGTTGCTCCCAGTCCTGTCGAGTCCAATCCTGTTACTCCCCGTCCTACTGTTTCTCCACCATCCTCCACTCCTAATCCTGCTGTTTCCCAACCATCCTCTCTAATTTCTGCTCAAACGGGAATAGATTATACTCCACTGCGTAACTTGTTAGCCGAAGGTAAATGGGAAGAAGCAGACCGCCAAACTTACGATCTAATCGAGCAAATTATTAAAACTGCTAAAAGACGCAATCCTCACACTTTTATTGAGTTAAGAACAATCGCGGAATTTTCTTGTCCTGATGTGGCAACTATCGATCGCTTATGGAGGAAACATAGTGGCGGACGATACGGCTTCAGTCCACAACAGCAAATATGGCAAACTGTTAATCAAAATGGAGATTTTTCTACAGAAACCTGGCGGAGTTTCGCTACGCAAGTAGGCTGGAAGCACGGAGATATTGCCAGTAGCACTGGCTATCTTTTATACGAACAATTGATTTTTAATCCAGAAACAGCTCCTATGGGTCACCTTCCTTGGTGGTTTGCCTTACCTGAAGAATCACAGAATGTAATCAAACACATCTTTTCTCGTTGTAACCTCAATGAGGTTAAACAAAATAATCTTAACCAGGTTAGGCAAGAAAACGAAGTTAGACCAGTATCGACTCCTAAGAAAGAGTCAGTAGGGGCGAATGGCCATTCGCCCGTACGGGAGTCAGAATAATGAAAAGGACGACAAGAGGACAAGGGAGCTTTTTTATCGGTATCAGTATCAGTATTACAGATGAATAATAATCAACCCAGATCGATATTTCCTGGAGAGGTATTTGCCCGCACGGCAGATTTTGACAAAGGCATTCGTCAATTAATTCCCAAATATGACGAAATGCTAGATACAGTTGTTGTCTGTTTACCTGCCCGAGTCGAGCGCATTTTGGAGTTAGGTTGCGGTACGGGAGAACTTAGTTTAAAACTACTCGAGCGTTTTTCGACAGCAGAGATTTTGGCTGTTGATTATTCTCCTCGCATGATTGAGTGGGCTGAGTCAAAAATAAAATCTGCTGGCTATGGCGATCGCTGGAAAAGTAGCGAGCTAGATTTCGGTGATTGGGCAAATAACCGAGAGGTAGATCCCGTTGGCAAAGGTTATGATGCTTGTGTTTCATCTCTGGCGATTCATCACCTCAGCAATGAGATGAAAGAGAAGTTATTTAAGAAAATTAAAAATAGTTTAAAGCCAGAAGGAGTTTTTTGGAATGCAGACCCAATTGCGCTCGAATCTCCTCAATTAACAGAAATTTATCAAACCGTACGGGAAGATTGGACAACTAAACAGGGAGCTACTTTAGCTCAAGTAAGAGCAAAAATAGGGACGAGTAATGATTACGGTTATTCTAGCCACGACCAATTGGCAACTATGGAAGAGCATCTGCAAATGCTACAAACTGCCGGGTTTGTCTCTGTTGCAGTACCTTGGAAATATTACGGCTTGGCAGTCATTGGTGGCTGGATCGATCGCAGTTGAAGCTTGTAGAGACGTAGCATGCTACGTCCCTACGTCGTTCAAAATGCCTTGTTCGCTGTAAGAAAATATCGATGTTCTAATCTACAGTTCCCTTGATATAAAAGAAAATCTCTCAGGCGATCGCTAGTCGGTAATAGCAACAAAACAGCGATCGCCTTTTGTTAAGAAAATTATGCTTGTAATTTTCTAGCCTGTTTGACCATCTCGCTCAAAGTATAATGAGCATCTTCTGCGTCTTTGAGAGTATGATCGAATTCGATCCTGACAGAAACAGTTTCGCCGTCAATAGTGGCAGCTAAATTTAGCCCTTGGGGATCGATCGAAATCATTTTGGCTGCTTCTGTCTGGGGAGAATTCCCAAACGCTTTGGCGTATAAAACCAATGCATCGGCGTGATCTTCATTCATGTGTTTGCAGATGCGATCGCTAATTGCGGGAGTAATTGTTTCAGACATATTTAAAATAATGCTCGCGACAAAAAACCATAATTTCGTTTATACATGAAGTTTGTTGCGGATAAACAACTTTTGGTCGGGTAATGACAATTAGTCCAATACCTAACTCTTTTGCCACCGCACGTTTAATATCCTCTCCTCCAGGTTTACCAGAAGCTTTCGTTACCACTAGCGAAATCTGCCATTGTCGCCACAAAGCCTTTTCTAATTCTGCGCCGATGGGAGGACGGAGGGCAATAATTTTCTCTGATGTAAAGCCGGCAGCAAGAGCAACTTCTACTGATTCTAACTTAGGCAGAATCCGTGCAAATAGAGTCGAACGATGGTGCCAGGACTTAAACAAAGGTAAAGCCTGACAACCAACAGTTAATAATACCCTTTCTCCTTGCAGATAATTGCCTTCGATCAGACTTTCAAAGCTATCCAACTCAACAACAGATTCGGTATTTTTAATCGATAACTGGTGTACTAAAGGGCGTTCGTAGCGGAGATAGGGAATCCCAATGGCTGTAGCAGTAGCGATCGCATTTTGGGATACTTCAACTGCGTAGGGATGAGAAGCATCTACTATTGCAGCAATATTTCCTTGTCTACAAAAATGGCTCATGGCTGCCCTATCCATGCGTCCTACCCATACCTCACAATCGGGAGGATAAAGAGATCGTGCTGCGCTCGTTGCAACAGCGATCGCCAAAGGTAATCTAGTTGTAGCGATCGCTTTAGCAATAGTAACACTTTCTTTAGTGCCGCCAATCAACCAGATTTTTCTCTCCATGTTCTCCAAAAGTTATTAATTTTAATCCCGAGCGAGCTTTTACTGGTAACTGGCGATTAAAAACTATCTATCCTTTAAGAGCCTTCTGAAAGTTTTTACGATAAGATTTGTTAGCAACGAGAAACGCAGGCCACAAAAGGGACAAGATGAGTTTATTGGGTAAATTAGGATTAAAGTTAGTTTTTCTAAATCCCGTCCAAAACTTCCATATTCCACCAAAATAAACAATTATCAGGACAAAACCTAGTAATTGAGCCATGATTTTATCAGTCTCCCAGCAATAATTGACCTAATGCTACTTATAAGTTTGTATAAATAGCTTTTACAATCAATTTTAAGCCAATCTTTCTCCAGAGGCTGCTTTGGTTTCTTTTCAGATTAAGTTTTGTCTACAATGACAAAATGATCGACCATTCAGTCTTGAATAGAGATTTGCTTTCTCAATTCTCCAGTGCTTTATTAAAAACAGCATTCAAAGAGAAAGAGAAAAAAAGGTGCTTCCATTTTTTTCAGTTGCTTCTTTCATTTTCTTGCCTATCCTTAAAGGAATTTTACTGAAATATAAAATGCAGTTATTGAAAAAAACTTCTGAAATGATAGTAACTGTCAGAAAGTACGAGAATATAAAGAAAATATAAGCCGGAAAATCAAGTTTAACTATCCCGAAATTTAACTGAAAAGCAAGGAGGAACTATGCGTGCAGTGCTGATGGCTGGAGGTTCTGGAACTAGACTGAGACCTCTAACCTGCGATCTGCCCAAACCGATGGTACCGATACTCAATCGTCCGATTGCAGAACACATCATCAATTTACTCAAGCGAAATAACATCAAAGAAGTTATTGCTACTTTGCATTATCTACCAGACGTAATGCGAGACTACTTCCAAGATGGAAGTAATTTTGGCATTGAGATGACTTATTCGGTGGAAGAAGACCAACCACTAGGTACTGCTGGCTGTGTCAAAAATATTCAACAATGGTTGGACGATACCTTTTTAGTTATTAGCGGTGACGGGATTACTGATTTCGATCTGCAAGCTGCTATCGAATTTCATAGACAAAAGCAATCCAAAGCAACTATAGTACTAACTCGCGTACCCAATCCAGTCGAGTTCGGAGTTGTGATTACGGATGAACAAGGACATATTCGTCGTTTCTTGGAAAAACCGTCTACCAGCGAAATTTTCTCCGATACGGTAAATACAGGAACCTATATCCTCGAACCAGAGGTATTAGATTATCTACCTGAAAAGGAAGAATCTGATTTTTCTAAAGATTTATTTCCCCTTTTATTAGAAAAAGGAGAACCAATCTACGGCTATATTGCTGAAGGTTACTGGTGCGATGTCGGTCATTTAGAAGCTTATCGGGAGGCACAATACGATGCCTTAGAAAGAAAAGTTAAGATAAATTTTGCCTATCAAGAGAAGTCCCCCGGACTTTGGCTAGGTGCAAATACTTATATCGATTCGACAGTAAAAATCGAAACCCCTGTCTTGATTGGCAGCAATTGCCGCATCGGTCCGCGAGTAAATATTGAAGCAGGTACGGTAATTGGAAATAATGTGACTATTGGTAGCGATGCCGATTTAAAACGTCCAATTATCTGGAACGGGGTAACTATTGGCGAAGAGGCGCACTTAAGAGCTTGTACCATCGCGCGCGGGACTCGGATAGATCGGCGGGCACAAATCTTAGAGGGAGCAGTAGTCGGTCCCTTATGCTATGTAGGAGAAGAATCACAAATTGCCCCTGGCGTTCGCGTCTGGCCAAACAAAAGAATTGAATCCGGTGCTATTTTGAACATAAACCTGATCTGGGGTAATACCGCACAGCGCAATCTTTTTGGTCAACGAGGCGTTTCCGGACTAGCTAATATCGATATTACTCCAGAATTTGCCGTTAAATTAGGTGCTTCCTACGGTTCGACCCTCAAACTCGGTTCGTCAGTTTTGGTTTCTCGAGACCAGCGCAGCGTCTCTCGAATGGTTACCCGTTCCCTAGTGGCTGGACTGATGTCGGCGGGAATAGATGTACAAAATTTAGAAGCAACGGCTATTCCCATCTCCCGTACCATGACTACTACTCTAGGAGTAGTTGGCGGAATTCACGTCCGCTTAGAACCAGACCGCCCCGATCATATTTTGATCGAATTTTTTGACAAGCACGGTATTAACATTTCTAAATCCCGAGAAAAGAAAATAGAAGGAGCCTATTTTAAAGAAGACCTCCGTCGCGTACCTATCGAAGAAATCGGTAATGTTACTTATCCCCACCAAGTCATTGAAACTTATAACCTTAGCTTTGAAAAACATTTAAACATCGAAGCAATTCGTCACAGTGGAGCGAAAATTGTTATTGACTATGGTTATGCTGTTTCTGGCGCAGTATTACCCCTATTACTGACTAAATTTAGTTGTGATGCGGTCGTTCTCAATGCCAGTCTAAAACAAACAGCCCTCTCCGCAACGGAAAAAGAAACTTTACTCTATCAGCTTGGTCGAGTAGTAGAATCCCTGAAAGCTAATTTGGGAGTTCAGGTATCTGCCAATGGCGAACAATTTATTCTAGTCGATGAATCGGGTCTACCCATTCGGGGCGAGACTTTAACAGCATTAATGGTCAATACAATTTTGACCGCTTACCCGCGTGGTAAGGTTGTAGTTCCCGTTCACGCTTCTAGTGCAGTAGAACAGATTGCTCATCGTCATGATGGCCAAGTAATCCGTACTAAAGCTAATCCCACAGCTCTGATGGAAGCATCTCAGGCTAACGATCATGTGGTCTTAGGAGGAAGTGGGGATATGGGCTTTATTTTCCCCCAACTGCATCCAGGTTTTGATGCTATGTTTGGCATTGCTAAACTTTTAGAGATGCTAACCATTCAAGAGCGATCGCTAGCTCAAATTCGTAGCGAACTTCCCCGCGTTTGTCACAAGTCTTATAGTATTCGCTGTCCTTGGAAATTTAAAGGCGCGCTAATGCGTCATTTAGTAGAAACTCATCCGGCAGAAAACTTAGAGTTAATTGATGGAGTCAAAATAATTAATCCTCGCAATGATAATTGGGTATTAATTCTACCCGATGCAGGAGACCCCTTAGTTCATATTTTTGCCAACAGCGAAGACCGCGATTGGGTTGATGAGTCTCTTGCCGAATATCGTCAAAAAGTCCAAGACTTTATCGAACAGGAGCAAGATTTGATGAGAGATAGTCTCTAACTTCATCTAGTTTCTCGGCAGGAGACTCCCGCTATACCCGTCGAGGGTTAGCGGCGAGAGGAATGCCGAGTCCTCCATAATAATGTTTACAGATTTCGTGATAAAATGTAAGGCATGACTGAACGGGC
>JADEWQ010000039.1 GCA_015207585.1 Pleurocapsales cyanobacterium LEGE 06147
CGCACACCTTGAGGGTTCGGTCTTAACTGTCAGGCGACCACCATTAATATTAGGGAGTTTTCTCCTCTGTGACCGATTCTGTTTCTTTTATTCATTACGAGCGATCGCGGCTCGTGGAACGCTTCTGATGAATCTCAATTGGATTTTATTCGTCAACAGAAGCGGGTAATTTTTACTCATGACAAAGACTTTCTCATCATTGCCAGTCGTACCAGCGATCATCCTGGTATTGTTTACTGTAAGCAGACAACTCGTTCCCTTGGTGAGATTATGAAGGTTTGGTTTTGATTTATGAAGTTTATACTCCTAAAGAAATGGTTGGATGTGTTGAATATCTGTGAGTAATTTGCTTTGAGACAGTTCTACAGTGCAATCGTCTAAGTAGGAAAAAGCTTATTTTTTATCTAATATGAAATAGAAAAAAGAATACTACAAATATTTTAAGTTGGTTTCAGGTAAGAGATTGATTTTAACTTATTACTCAAAAAACTTCACTTTATCTGTAGCAAACATTTAGCTAATTCATCTAACTTTTTTGGATAGCAAAGTTTAAGATTATTTAAATTCAACATTTCTTTTGTTGAGCTTTTATTTTAGCTTTTACAGATTCTGGAATTCCCAAAGCAGCTTGATGATAAAGTCCTTCAAACTCCTGCTGAAAATGGGCGGCTACCGTAGGATTATCAATAATTAAAATATTTTCATCGTTATTATGATTGGCGGCTGCCGACCAATTGTGCGAACCTGTAATTACTGTTTGGCGATCGATAAGGGTAAATTTATGATGCATTTTATCGCCTCTAGCTAATTGAGCTATGCCTACGGTTTGAAGGGGTATTTGCCAAGGATTATTATTTGCTTCGTACCTACATTGATTATCTTTAATAGCAATGCCTAATAAATCGAGGGCTTCGCTATAATAGCGCCATGCAAATTCGGATTCGAATACAGCTTTAATATTTACTCCTTGTTGTTTTTTTTGTTGGAGAATATCGGCTAGCTTTTGATCGCTAAAAACAAATAAAGCTAGATTAATCGATTCAGTAGCATTATTAAGAACTTGACCAATGAATCCATTTGGACTATTCTCCCAAGGTTGAGTAGAAGAAATTGGCGAAAAGAAAACTTCAATAGTTGTATTTTTTAATGGAATTTTTTTAAGAAAACGTATAGGTTTATTCAAACCAAATTTGCTATCTAAATTACCTCCAGGTCCATCACCCCACATATAGTTAAATTCTTCAGTAAAAACATCTGCTAATTCTTTGTTAGTAATTAATACTAAATTATTAGTATTGCCTAGAGTTTCTGGATTGGCAAAATCACCATGAATATCGCTAAGAGTAAAATTAGCCGAACCAGTCACAACTATTTGGCGATCGACAACCATAAATTTATGGTGCATTAAGCCACTGCCTTTAGACCCATCAGCAGTATCATCAATAAGTGGTATACCTGAATTACGTAAAATAATTAAAGCATCACCTCGATTAATTTCCGTTATACTTAATTTTCTATTGCGATCGCTATCTACTAAAGTAAAAAATTCCTGGTAACGAGAGCGATCGCGATCTGGTAGTTTGTTTATTTCTGCGGGAGTTAATTCACTTAAAGGACGACTATAATTATTTTCAAGAATAACTCTTATTTTTACTCCAGCCCGGTAGCGTTCTGCTAAAGCTT
The DNA here is from genome assembly GCA_015207585.1 of Pleurocapsales cyanobacterium LEGE 06147. Classification (GTDB taxonomy): domain Bacteria; phylum Cyanobacteriota; class Cyanobacteriia; order Cyanobacteriales; family Xenococcaceae; genus LEGE-06147. The sequence goes on from JADEWQ010000039.1 coordinate 1,684, forward strand.
GAGCTATTTTGGGAAGTCGCAATTCCTGAACTGCAATATCTATACTAAATGTAGCCTTATTAATTGCTTCAATAATTATTTCTTCTAAATTATCTCCAGAACGTTGAATTTGGCGGTAAGGATCGGTATAATTTTTTCCTTGAATAAATTTGTGATTAAAATATACCTGAATTAGTTTATCTTGTTCTAAATCAAGTAATTCTATCTGGGTATTAGAGCAGGAAAATAAAATTAGAAAAACCAAGCATAAACTAACAATAAAATATTTACGCATCAACCAACTTAATTCAAAATTTTTTGTTTACTTCCCTTAAAATAAGCTAAGAAAAAAGAAAAAGCCAATAACTTTAAAAAGCCTCAAAGCCTTTTACTTTCTACTTTCTATTTCTGTGCAGCAGTACTAATTATTTTTTGCCACAATTGAAGTAAGCTGTAATACCTCGCGCATTTGTCTGCATTTCGTAAGAGGCTGTAGGGCAAGGTTGCCTCGCTCGATAGCAACGCCCCGTCAATTCCAAAAAACAAATGATAAGATACCTTAAGCTTTAATCACTTTTACTATTGAGATGAAGTTAGTAGAGATAAATTATGCTAAGTTTCAATATTAGTCGCCTCAGATTAGGTTATATCCTATCTTTACCCGTAGCTATGACTGTGGTGGCAATCTCTCCAGTACAAGCTCAAATTTCCGATTCCCCAGCAACACCAAATCAGTCCGAAACTCCCGCAGATAACTCGACTAATACCCAAGATATGCGCTCTCTGTCGCAATCGGATAGCCTCTTGAGTTTAAAGGGAGGACAAAAGCTGATGCAAGAAGCAGACCAAGCGATCGATAATCAGCAGTATGACTTAGCAGCACAAAAGCTACAAAAAGCCCGTCAGCTTTTTAACCAGTTGTCTAATTTTCACCTTCAGTTATCGGAAAGCTTTTCGGGAATAGATAATCGCATTGCTGAAGAACAAAGACTCAAAGCTTTAGAAACAGGACAAATGCGCGATGAAGCTACTTATCAACTAGCTTTAGTACATCGAGCGCAAAATCAGCCGGAGTTGTCTGTACCTTTATTAATCCAGGTAGTTCGCTCTCAAAATCCTACTAGCGAATTGGGCAAAAAATCTTATCAGCAGTTAGTAGAAATTGGCTTTGCCCAAGAGCCTTTTTCTACTCCTACTTCTCCCACTTCTGGTAAATAATCGGGTATTACCCTATGCTTGAGTTCATGAATACGTCAAAATAAATTTAGTAGTAGTTCCATCTTCGTTAGGAGTGTTTATGATTAACTTGCAGCAGGTTGAAGCCAAAATAAAAGAAAAACTGCCTGATGCACGAGTAATAGTAAAAGACTTAACTGGGGGCGGCGATCATCTCGAAGCGATCGTCGTTTCTGCTGAATTTACCGATAAAAGCAAAGTTAAGCAGCATCAACTCGTTTATAGTGCCCTTAAAGAAGCAATGGCTTCTGAAGCTATCCACGCTCTAGCTTTAAAAACCTACACGCCCGAAGGATGGCAAGCGGCTGGTCAACCTGTTTAATTCTGTAGGTTATATTAACAGTCAAAGAGAGCAGAAAATTCTCTGCACCATCTACTTTACTTTTAGGATCGCAAAGATAAATTAATTGGGTATTAAGCTTATGTCACCGCAATTAGAAACAAAAATCAATAAATTGCTCCAAGAAAACAAAATTTTGGTTTTCATGAAAGGTTCGAAATTAATGCCTCAATGCGGCTTTTCTAATAATGTCGTTCAAATTCTTAATACTTTAGGGGTTCCCTTCGAGACGGTAGACGTACTCGAAGATTTTGAACTGCGTCAAGGCATCAAAGAATATTCCAACTGGCCTACAATTCCTCAAGTGTATATTAATGGGGAGTTCGTTGGAGGTTCTGATATCATGATCGAACTATACCAAAGTGGCGAACTGCAACAGATGGTAGAAGTAGCTCTAGCTTCTTAATTACTAAAGCTAGGGACAGCTACCTTTTCTTGACGACTCCCCGCCTTGCTAACGCAGAAGACGGGGATTCTCTCTTCACGCTTGAAGTGCTTAGGGAAGTAAGTCTTACCTTCCTTCCAAGAGCAGTACGGAGGTTACTATGCGCCGTCGTACGGCGCATAACTCCTCTATCGGTGCGTCCCACCGCCAATATCCGCAGACCTTCATCCCTGATGTTTATAGATGCATTGATATCCCTGTCATGATGTGTTTTACAGTTAGGACATACCCAGCTTCGATCGTTGAGGGGTAATTCTTCTACTTTGTGATAGCAATGACTACAGGTTTTGGATGAAGGAAAGAATCTGTCTATCTCTAAGTAGACTTTACCTTCCCATTCAGCCTTGTACTTCAACATCGTGCAAAGCATTCCCCAACCTACTTGAGAAATTGCTTTACTTAGTTTCCTGTTCTTAGTCATTGCTTTGACGTTCAAGTTCTCAACACAGATGACTTGGTTTTCGTCGACTATTCTACGGGATAGTTTGTGTAAGAAATCCGAACGGGCGTTAGCGATACGAGTATGTACTTTAGCTACAAGTCTCTTGGCTTTATTTCTACGATGAGAACCTTTCTGTTTACGCGCTAACTTACGTTCCTTTCGGACTCGGTTCTGTTCGTGTTTAGCCATCCACTTAGGATTACTAAATTACGAGATTAAATCGATTTTGTTGATGAGCTTCCGTCACCAAAACTTTCTGGGATAAAACACGTTTGGTCAAATTTGGGTTAACATTTCGATTAATCCAATTACAAGCAGACGCAAAAGCTATAGCTGTATCATTCAACAATTGTTGCTGATTGATATCAACTTGAAGCTTAACAACTAGCGTCAGAACTTGTTTCATGCACAATTAAAACTCACAATAATGATTGTACAATAAATAATAAATAAGGATGCCCTAACGGGCGTTTTATTTGTTGGTCGCAATTCTGAGTGCGTAGTTCTGAGGTTTCCTCAGAACGTAAGACGCACGAACCACCGCTGATGGCATTGTTCGCCTGTACGGCTCGCTCGTCATTGAAGCGGGGGCATCCTTGCGACATTTACGGTGAAAAAAACTACCACCTACCACCTCCTCTCTACATTAAAGTGGATAAAATTTAGACAGAAAAAGTATTCTGAGCTTTTTGGAGTTGAAGTAGTTCTATACTCGAACCATACAGGTCAACAAATCTTTGAAAAAGCTGCATCGTTTTATGAGCTGAATTTTTGTTGCTCTCGACTAAGTTATATAAGTTTCGTTCGGCTAGTTTACGCAGATAAGGCAAATCTTCAAGGAGAGTCAGTCTAGCAGCAAAATTTAGAATAAACCTTAATAAAGGTTTAGGCCATCCTAGATCGCTGTAAATATCGATAAACAGTTGATGTTTGGCTTCACCTAATGGCAGCACATTGAATACTACAGCAATTTCTTTATTTTGATATGCGGGAATTTTCAATTCAACCATGTAAGGACTATGCAACACTAACTCCACCTCAACAATAGGTTGTCTCCAAATCCTCAAGATATTGAAGGGAGAATCGAGTACGGTTTTAAATTTAAGTTTTCCACCTTCGTGGGTAGGTTGAATCTGACTAACTTCAACAACTTTTAAATTACCAAGACTAAAGCTGTGAATATTTTCTAAATGTTTTAGGTTTAGCAAATGGTAAATTTGGCAAAAATAGGGAAAAGGTAATATATGGGTTTGACTAGTAACATATCGCTCATTTAAATCATGCATTTTGGTCTCGACGATGTTTAAGTCTCTTTGCTGATGAGAAGTTGAGATTGTTCCATAGCGTTTGAGTGCTAAAAGATTGCTATCGGAAGCAAGCTCTTCTGGCTTCATATACAACCAACTAACGAATAAAAAAGAAGCCACAAGGAAATGAGAGACTTCTGTAACTGTCAAATATCCATCCGCAACAGCAGCAATGCCTCTATCGGCAACTCCGAATAACCAAAATAAAATCCCTAAGAACCAAATTCCACTCTTCAACATTATCTTGCAAAGTATTCTTTCTGGAGAACGCTCACTTCCTACAAAAGTGTTGAAATTTTTATCTGGCAAAGCATGGTTAGTCATGATCGTTAATAGATGTAGTAAATGGACACTAATATGTCCCAAAAAACTCTGTTCCTTATCAAAAATTAACAATCTTTTTTTTTAACACCCTCTATCTTTAGCTGCAAATTTTTAGCAAATTAAGCCATTATCCTTCTTTTGATAGACTTAATCCTTATGTGCGGTAATTTTCATTGTGAAATTTGCTTTTTTTTCCTTTTTCAATGATTTTTTTTGTATTCACCTTAACCATCAAAAAATAAGTGATTAGATAGAATTACTCTTAGTAAAAATAGTTCTCAAGCTTGATGAACTTAGCAGTTGAATCAATTAGACGGCACCCGATGTTACTGAAAATACCTTCAGCTAAATAATCAAAGTTTATTTCTATCTACAGGCAGACCATCGTAAAGAGAATGTTTATCTACGATTAAGTAGCGTCAAATATCAAATATTTAGAGAAATAAAATTAATGAGACTTAATAAGACCTTACTTTGGATTACGCTATCGTTCGTAGCCGTGGGAACAGTTGTGCTGTTACTTCAACCTGCGATTGATTTTCATTAGTAAAATTACTTTTTGCTCGTGCAAACAACTTTTCAGTCTAAGTCCTACACATTGGAAGACTGGCATGGCGGTAATTGTTTGCTTAAATAAAAATTCGATTATTGGATCGATGATGTTGAGGGAGCATTTTCAGCCGATCTCAATAGCATTCTCTTTCACAACAGTCCCGGCTAGATATCTATAGTCGAGCCGTTTATTAACCGTGCGATCGTTAAGGAAAAGCCAGGTAGGTGAAAATTAATTGGAAACTTTTTGGATAGGATTTAGATATAAGTAAATCGGTGGGAATAAACCAAACTATGTTACGAACGCCGATTAATTGTTCCAGAGTAAGTGGGGGTCTTTCTGGGTATTGCTTTGGGGTAGTTTTTCTCTAATTAAAACCAAACGTTCTAATTGATTTAAACTATTGTATTGCTGCACTATGGGCAATCGGCGATCGCCATCGATTAAACCAAACTCTGCGCCAAATTCTCCATTCCCCACTGCATACTGCCTTGGGAAAAAGCACCGTTGTCAAAAAATAAGATCGTGCGGTTGAGACTGCTGTATTCTAATACTAAATCACGGGACGGGCGATCTCGATAGAGATAGCGAACAACTTGATGAACTGTCTTGTTATCGTTAAGTCCTTTTAGGATAACTACAGTGGGAATATCTTCTATTTCTTTCCCTTGCGGGGACAAGCGAATAAACGAACCCTGCCATTCTCCCAAGTTTTTTAATAAGCATTCCCATTGAGAAAGTATATATAAATATATATTTTTGGTTACAGGTTATAGGTTACAGCAGATGGGAGACAAGAAAATCAAAAAAGTCACAAGTTTTGAGAAAGCTTGTGACCGATAAACTAATTTGATGGTTAACTATGATGACAATGCATTAGTATTAGTAACCAAATTGTTGTTGCCATTGGTCGCTGTACTGATCTATATTTTGGTCTACATAGTTGTAATTACCTACAGCAGCACCATTGTTAGAGGCATCTTGTCCGCTGATTTGTAGTTGTGGATCTGCTTGATGATAGTAACCCGGTACCTCTAGTTGAGTTTGATAGTTGGTTTGATCGATTTCTTGGTCAACATAGTTGCCGTGACCAACCGCAGCACCGTTATTGTTGGCACTTTGACTGGAGATTTGTGCTTGTTGAGCGAAAGCAGCGACGGGAGAGAAAGCTAGAGCAACGGTAGCTAGAATGCCAAAAGTAGATTTTTTCATTTTTTCCAGACCTCCAATTATTGATTGAGTGGTTTGTTGTCTTTCACCCATTCAATACGTTGGCTAGATCTTTTTTATGCAACCCGAGCGATCTGAATTCCCAATTTTTTTTGGAGGCTTGAGAATCGAGTTTTTGACTACTGGCTCAAAGCTTTAAGAAACCTCTGTAAATTACTCAAGATGCCACGTTTATTCTGTAGGGTAATATTGCTATCATCTTGACTTCCTTGGGTCAACTTTAATAGCAATCTATCTAAATCTTCACCTATGGGTTTGCTAGATACTTCTGTAGCAAATTCGTAGTCTTCTTCTTTCTCTAACCAAACTTGCCATGCAGAAGGATGACAACGGAAAACAGCAGCACCTTCTAGGGGTCGAAGATAATAGCAAGAATAGAGGGTACTAATAAACCTTTCTCGCATCTGACGAGCAGCATAACCAATACCGACTATGGAAACATCTTCTAACTGGGGAATAAGCAACACTACAGGGCGATCGCCAGCTAGGTTACACAGTTTTTCTACTTGATTAACTTCTACCGCAGATGGACTGACTATGAGGAAAATTCGCTCCTCTGAAGTAATGAGTCTATCTATAGGTGTAAAACGACTACCCAAGTCCGTCACTTGGAACGGCACTTCTCCCCAATCTCGCCGTGCCAAAGCTGCTGCTCCCGTGTCGGGAAAGATTACCTTCAAGCCAGAACCGTATTCTAAGAAGATAGAGGCAAATTCTCGGGCTAATGCCTGAGCTTTGAGGGCAATTTCGGGGATGATTAAGTCTATTTGTACGCGAGTATAGCCGTCGGCAATAGCAGCTTTAGTAGCTTCTTGAGCTTGTGCGACTGCTTCTTCGAGTGATTTGGGAAAGGTATTCATGCTTAGATTGTACCGTGTATTGTAAAACCAAAATTAAGCATGTCTCAATTGTCGCATGTGACGTATCCTTTGCGCTTGGCGAGGGCTTCCTGTTTCATCTAGGTCTGCCCGTCTACCTAAGTGGAACTATGGTCTTACGTCCTATCCGAAGGTTTTGCTTCACCATTACTGATGGCATTGACTCCCATAGTAGGGGCGAAGAGATTCGCTCGCTCCGCTCGCGTCCTCTTTGCACTGCCGCTCGCCGTAGGCGCAGCGAAGCGAAGGCAGCATCGCTCTCAAGGGTAGGTTGTTTAGATTTAAGCAGAAGAGAATAAAGAAGATTGTCCAAAAAAATAATGCATAAATTCCTGTTTTCAACAGTAAATTATTAAATCTACAGCAAGCAGGTATAGAGAAAAATCCCTATGAAACTCAACTTATTATCTTCAATTAGTATATTATCCCTATCTGCTCTATTACCTTGGTTCCTTTCTGCTACACTCAAAGCTAATGCTTGTGCTATGACCGATGTATTGGTTCAATTAGCAATTCATGGTTCGCCACAGCCAGCCACTCAATCAGGTAATTTCAACATGGGCAGCGATGGCAACTGTTTGGGCAATAGCATTACCAACACTACAACTCAACTGTATATCGGTTCCGATCCTATCGAACAAACTTATGAAGGCAATCAATTTGTTGGTGGCGGTGAGATAAATCAAACTGGGATTGCTTCTCCAGTGATTCAAACTCCGGTATACGTACCAGTAGATGTTTACAACCCTGCTCTCGATCCCTCTTTTTTGAGGTCGCTAATGCAATAAAATTGATACATATAGCAAGGGAACTATAGATTAGGACATCTATACTTTTGATAGGTGATAGAGAACAAGCAACAGGGGTCAATGGATAATTAATAATTTTGTTTTGAACTTTGTAGGGACGTAGCATGCTACGTCCCTACTTATAGCCATATAAAAATGGGCTACATGATGTTGTAACCCTATTTGTATTTATTTACTCGATCTGGTTATTGCGACTGACTAACTAAACTTTAGCTTCTTCTTTGACTAGCTTATCCCAACCCAATTCTTTGAGGTTATTATTCCGACGCATTGGACGAGTAGCTAATTCAAGAATGTCGCGTGCGTTAGTAAAACCATGAATTTGGGCAAAAGTAAACTCTACAGACCACTTGGTATTAATTCCCCTTGCTTCTAAGGGATTAGCGTGTGCCATGCCTGTAATTACCAGATCGGGTTTAAGTTGATTAATTCGCTGAATTTGGTTATAATTATCGGGTTTTTCGACAATTTTGGGGACGGGAACGCCCATTTCTTTACAGGTTTTCTCAAGCAGGTCTAACTCTGCTTTTTGATAACGCTTGTCCATATAGGGAATGCCAATTTCGGGACAAGTCATACCGCAGCGGATCAAGAAACGAGCCAAGGAAATTTCCAAGAGGTTATCTCCCATGAAGAAAACCGATTTGCCGCGGATGAGCTTGATGTAATCTTCTAAACTTTCCCAAATCTTGGCTTCTCTTTCTTCTAAACCTTTGGGTTCGACTCCGAAAACAGAACAGATTTTTTCGATCCAAGCACGAGTACCGTCGGGACCAATGGGGAAGGGTGCGCCAATCAGTTTACACTTGCGACGACGCATCAAGGTAGTAGCTGTGCGACTTAGGAATGGGTTAACACCACAGACATAGTAACCTTCTTCGATTACAGGTAGTTCGGTGTAGCGTTTGGAAGGTAACCAACCAGAAACTTGAATTCCCTGTTTTTTCAGTTCGAGAGTCAGATTAGTAACTACGGGATCGGGTAGAGAACCAAACAGTACGAGTGGGGGATGATTTATATATTTCGAGTCTTCTACTTTCGTCTCTTCCTTCTTACGTCCAAAGTTGAGAAGCTTAGAAATAGCATTGCGTTCTTCTTTTTCTTCTTCAGCAATGGGTGCTTTGTTGGGACACTTGTGTGCCATTGCTGCTAGTACGGTGTCTTCTCCTTGAGTAAAGGCATAGTCTAAACCGTTAGCACGAGCGGTAACGATAGGAATACCGATTTCTGCTTCTAGTTTAGGAGCTAGACCTTCCAAGTCCATCTTAATAATTTCGGTGGTACAAGTACCGATCCAGACAATTACGCTGGGGTTGCGATCGCGTTTAATTTGCAAGCACAACCGCTTTAATTCATCGTAATCGTTTAGTTGTGCCGAGATATCCCCTTCTTCTAATTCCGCCATAGCGTAGCGAGGTTCGGCGAAAATCATTACTCCCATAGCGTTTTGCAGGAAGTAACCGCAAGTTTTGGTACCGATTACTAAGAAAAAGCTATCTTCTATTTTTTGATATAACCAAGCAACGCAGCTAATGGGACAAAATGTATGATAATTTCCTGTTTCGCACTCAAATGTAAGTGCTGTTGGCTCTTGCGCTAAAGTCATTTATTGTTCCCCTCTCTTACTTACTTTATTGAGATATTCAAAATCATTATCAGTTAATAAAGGGACGATCTCGGCTTCTTCAGTGGCGGCTAATTCTACTCTTTGTTTTGCTATTTCGATGTCTGGATCGAAGTTTAAACCTAGTGTTTCTGCAAGATTGTTTGGCTCGGAATTAAGCTCACAAAATGCATACAATAAATCTGCCAATCTAGGTTCAAGTGCAGTGATTGCTCCTAATATCAGGTTAGAATTTGGTCGCTTTCCACCATCTACAGTTTTAGACCAGCTTCCATTTTTATCTGTTAGCTTGACGATCCAGTCACGATTAATTCGATCATAGTCCAACCACTTATGCTTGAGATTTACCTTAAATTTGTCAAAGAATTTCACGATCGCCCTCAAAATCAGCAAAGGAGTTTACGTTTAATAGTTTTCCCTTGCCAATCGCGATTTAAACCATCATGAGATCTAACTCATCTTCTTTTTCTTCTTGCTTGGGTTGTTGGGGATTGAGATAAAAGTCTGACAACAAAGAGAACAACTCTCTATCTTGAGCATCTTGCGGTACAACTCCTTCAGGCATTGCTAAGATTTGGTCGGCAATGTTGAGATAGTAGTCACAAACGTAATTGAGAGAAGGATCTTGTTCTGCCATTTCAAATAAAGTTTTGCCTTTAACCCTAGAAACGCGAATATCTTCAATCAGAGGCAAGACTTCTAGTATAGGCATGGGAACGGCTTCAACGTACTTTTCGATTAAGTCTCTCTTAGAAGTCCGATTACCGATCAAACCAGCCAGACGCAGTGTATGAGTCCGTGCTTTTTCTCTTACAGAAGCTGCAATCCGGTTAGCGGCAAACAATGCATCGAAACCGTTGTCAGTCACGATCATGCAGTAGTCGGCATAATTGAGAGGTGCAGCAAAACCACCGCAAACTACGTCACCGAGAACGTCAAACAAAATCACATCATATTCATCAAATGCGTTTAATTCTTTAAGTAGCTTGACGGTTTCTCCCACTACATAACCACCGCAACCAGCACCCGCAGGAGGACCGCCAGCTTCTACGCAGTCAACCCCACCGTATCCTTTATAGATTACATCTTCAGGCCAAATATCTTCGTAGTGAAAATCTTTTTCTTGTAATGTGTCGATAATTGTGGGAATTAAAAAACCAGTAAGAGTAAAGGTGCTGTCATGTTTCGGATCGCAACCGATTTGCAGTACTTTTTTTCCTCTTTTGGCTAAAGCCACAGAAATGTTGCAACTTGTCGTAGATTTGCCGATTCCGCCTTTGCCGTAAACTGCTAGTTTCACGCTTACTATCTCCTCTTATTCTAAGCTCAATGGAAATTAAATTTGGTTTTCTATTCTGGATAAAATTCTGAGGTCAGCTTTGGTTGAACTGAACTTAGTTATCCATTTGCATTATTGACCAACCGATCCAGAAAAGAAAGGAGCTTAATAATTATAATAGTGACCAAATAGCTTAAATTTAATGAATTTATAATTTTCGGGTTTTTAAAGACCAATAATACTAGCTGAAGCATTTTTTGAACCAATAAATTATATTTATATATATATTTAATATAAATAAGAACAAAACAAAAAAATAAGTTGAGCTAAAGAGTAGTATTGCGATCGCCAAGAGAAAACTGCCTACTTTGCTCGAAGTAAATTTAGGCAAAAAGCTTTTCTGCCAAAGGTTTCAAACCCTTAAAACACAATAAATCTATTAATTAAAATCCGAGTTGGCAGGCTCTAAAGTTAATTTGCCCAATTAAAATCAAAACGAGCAATATTTAAATCCAAGGTACTCGTCGTCTTATGGCGAAATACCTTGGACCTCGTCATTTTTTTTGTAAAAAATAATTAATTTTTTTGGGATTGACTTCTCATAGTGGAATGAAAATGTCTTCTGTCTGAGGAAAGGGGTTTGAGTAGCAACCGTATGGTTAATTAGGTTAATATATCTCCTGTCTCTTGGAGAGAATGCAGGCGATGATAAATACCACCGCTGTTTAATAATTCCTCGTGACTGCCTACTTCGACAATGCGTCCGGCATCTAATACTACAATTTGGTCAGCTTCGCGGATGGTACTGAGGCGGTGAGCGATAATCAGAGTCGTGCGCGTACCTAAAATAGAACGCATAGCTAGTTGAATGGCTCGTTCCGACTCATAATCTAAACTAGAAGTTGCTTCATCGAAGACAAGGACATCGGGATTGACAATTAATGCCCTGGCAATACCTAATCTTTGTTTTTGTCCGCCAGAAAGACGTACTCCTCTTTCGCCGACAATTGTATAGTAGCCGTTAGGCAACTCGTGGATAAATTCGTCAACCTTGGCAATCTTACAGGCTTGTTGCACTTGCTCCAAGCTAACTTGGGGATTACCGTAGGTAAGATTATCCAACACCGTACCGTTAAAGATATCTACATCTTGGTGGACGATCGCTAATCTTCTACGGTATCTGGCAATATCTAGAGTACGAATATCCTCGCCGTCAATGAGAATGCGTCCCCTGTTTGGTTCAAAATAGCGAAATAAGAGCTTTACCAGCGTAGATTTGCCCGAACCGGAACGCCCTACTAAAGCAACAGTTTGATAGGGTTTAATTAATAAATCGATATTCCGTAAGATTGGGCGATCGCGATCGTAACCAAAAGTAACGCGATTAAACTCCAGCTTGCCTGTAAATTTATAAGGATTGGCAGGTAAGTATTCAAGAACTAAACTAGCTGCATCCGTACCCGATGGAAGTTGCATAAAGTCGTGAAAACGTTCCATAGAAGCATAGCGACGGGCAAAAATTTCTGCTAGCTGAGTAATGGGATCGAGTTCTGCATAAGCCATGCTGGAAACTGTCAGAGTGGTAATAAAATGTCCGAGGGAAATATTTCCCCGAACTGTAGCAATCAAAGTAAACAGTAGAATGAGAAATACGCACGTCTGAATCATCGTCCGCATCTTAGTACCCAAGATGACATAACCTTTGTGAATGCGGAAGGTAACGACTTTGTATTCCCGTTCTAATCTTTGTCTCTGGCGTTCCAATTCTCTGGCTTCGGAAGCAAAGGCTTTAACTGTCTTGATATTGGTAATAATTTCAGAAGTACGACTTTCTGTATTCTCCTGATGTCTTTCTAGCATCGTTTCTTGCTTAATTAGAATACGCAGATGTTTGAGACTATAAGCAAGAATGAAGATAAAAGAAAAAAGGAAAGCGATGGCAATCCACTGTTCTATTAACAAAATGACAATAAATATCCCCAATACCCGCGCTAATTTGGGTATTAGCTGTCCGGCAATTTCTGGATAAGTCCAGGTATGGTTTTCAATGCCTCTGGCAATTCTGCCAGCAATACGTCCGGGATTATTTTCGTCATAAAAAGCTAAAGGTAAGGTAAGAATTTTGGCGATAACCTTACGAAAATGGTCGCGTCTTGCCCGCAGAGAAATTTCCCAATGAAACCACGGTCCGATCCAAGGTTGAATTGGTGCCCGTACAACAGTAACCAAAAAAATTAACCCCAGCAAAACTACTAGAGATAACCAATTACTTTCAGGTAAGTTAGTTAGCCTGGCAACTTGTTGAATGAGGATAGTTATGGGTTCATCTAGTGGCTGTTGGGATAGTACATTAAGAATTTGTCCAATGGCATAGGGAACGACTAGATCGATAATTTCAAATACACTAGAGGCGGCGATGCTGATAATGGCGATCGCGCGGTAGTTGCGATAGTAACCAACGATATCGCGAAACGATGCCATGATTTCCTTTTGGCAATTTGCTCTCTTAAAGTTTTTCGACTTTGGTTATTATACTACAATATAATACTTGTGTTACAACTCGTAATCAGTTAGTAGAACAAAGAATGATGTAAATTCTAAATGAACGAAACGTCTATATTATTTAGAAAGAGTCACCGAGTCAGTAGGGGCAAAAGGCTATTTGCCCGTACAGTAGTAGGAAGTTCGCTAGACTTCATCACCCTGCGAGAACGCTAAGGCTGCTCCTACGGCGATCGCTGCGCATGATTGCGATAGGGAACGTCCGTACACCGAGTCAGTAGTAGGAATAAGAGGAATTAAGTCTCCTAATAAAAAATCTTTTGACTTTTACCTTTTACTTTTTGACTTCTGTGCAGCGGTACTAGGTTTCTGAAGTTGTAGATTGGCTAAAGGTTGGTGAAAGATAGGCTACTACTACGCCTAACACAAAACCAAGAACATTGCGAAACAGAGGCAACCAATCGGAGGTACGGGTGACGACCGGACCGATCCCGAAAGCAATAAATAAAATGCCCCACAAGGGTGAGATGATCAAAGCCCATTGCCAAGCCACAAGTTGACCTTTCTTGCGGGGTATGGCTGCTAGTCCGAGAATGATTCCTCCGATTAAGGAACTAATTAGTGTCAAAATCCACTGTTCCCGTGGTAGTCCGGGAACTACATTGCAACCACCTTTTTGTAAACAACTTTTGACGCTATTTAAAGCTTCGACAATCGCGTTATTTTCTCCATGTTCTCGCACGTAATACATATTACCAAAGCGAGTTTGCAATTCAATCCAAAAGGTTCGAGGTAGCAACTCATAAACATCGTCACCAATGCTGAAGGCTAATAAATTCCCTCCCCTGCCATCAGCTACGAGCAAAATACTTTTATCATCTAGACCCCAATAATTTTTAACAGCACGTCCGGGAGAGCGATCGTACTGAGTCAGTACCCGCATTTTCCAGCCAGATTCTGTCTCGAAATTTTCTAGATCTTTAATTAAAGATTCTTCCTGCAAAGTGGGTAAAAAGTTAGCCAGATCGACTACGGGAGTTACTATCTCGGGTAAAAGTTCGGGATTATTAACTGCTTGAGCGGTTGGGGCAATGAACCAACTAGATAAGATTAATATGCAAGTTCCCAGAGCAACCAGTAATCGTTGCGAAAGACTATTTTGCATGGCGTTTTTGACAAAAAACTCTTCAGTATACAAGGTTTAACTAAGACTAGGAGTTTCTTTACAGTTGTTTACTTTATTTTAAGATGAGTAATCGATTTCGGGATCGCTTATCTAAGTCAGGAGCTAGGAGTCAATGGATACCCTGTTCCCTATTTACTGGTCACTGCATTCGATGCTCGTTGAAAGGTTGTCCTTGGGAAGAGGCAAAAGGATGCTTGGCTATGGGATTGTTCCAGACTTGCCAAGCTGCTTTAACGCCAGCGACGAAACTGCGAGTATTGATTTGTGCTTGTTGAACTTGTTGTTTGGTGTTATTGAGTGTGCGATCGACTTGTTTAACTACTTTAGAAGCACTTTCGACACCTCGATCGATCTCATCTGTCAGCTCATTAATTTCTCTACCCGTTAAGCGAATCGTTTCTAAGGTTGGAGGGAATTCGCGGTTAAGAGTTTCAAAAAGTTTTTCCGCACTGCGAGCAGCTCGCGCTACCTCTTGTAAGGTGGGTATAGCAATAATCATTACGGTACTCAGACTGAGTGCGACCAAAAATAAAGATAGTCCTAGCCAAAACAAGGGATCGATCACGCGTTTCAATTTTAGTTATGGTTATCAGTAGTCGCAGAATCTAAATCTTGGCTTAGATAACGGGACTGTTTAATTTGTTTTGCTTCCAGCTCGCTGGCTTCAATACCTGCAGCGATCGCTTCTTTTAGTCGAACCAAAGTTTCATCCCAATTGCGTAAAGCTGATTCGGAGAAACGATCTGCTTGAAACTGCAAACTGCTAGATAAATCTTCTGCTAACTCTGGTAGGGCATCAGCCGACTTTTTTAAGACTTGTCTTGTTTCTCGACCGCTGCGAGGAGCAATCAACAATCCTATAATCGTACCTAGCGCACTCCCGAGCATCATGCCGCTAACAAACACACCGACTCGACTTTGTTTCGACATTTTTTTCTTTTCTCCCTACCTGTGTTTAATTCTATCCGATTGTTGAAATTATCAGTCTTAGATTAATTAATTGCATACTCAGAGTTCCAATCATTTGTTCGACATGGAATGTTGAGAAAGGAGAAAAAATAAACACCAAGTTCTACAAAGTTACTCGTTTAAGATTGCTACGAGGATTGTAGGTACGGTTAGCGTGAATTTTTTCGTAGTATTCGCGTTCTGTAGCACTAAGATTTTGGGGGGTGACGATCGCGATTCTGACTAATTGATCGCTGCGTCCTCCTTTGGTTAGAGGCCATCCTTTTCCTCTTAGTCTTAATGTTTGTCCGGAACGAATACCCGCAGGAATTTTCATCGTAACCATTCCATCAGGGGTCGGTACGTCAACAGACGCTCCTAAAACTGCTTCATCGGGAGTGAGGGGAATTTCGCAAACCAGATTATCACCTTCAAATTGGAAAAACGAATGAGGTTCTAGTTCGACATTAAGATATAAATCTCCTCTTTGCCGATTGTAGGTATTATATTGTCCCTTACCCCGAACGCGAATACGAGTTTTAGGTTTTGCCCCTGGAGGAATTCGGACATCAACGATTTCGTTACCGAGGTTAAGTCTTTTGGTTACGCCGCGAAAGGCTTCAGCAAAACTGAGACGAATTGTTGCCTCTTTATCTGCTGACTTTGTTGCTGCCTGTTCGCCAAAACCACCAAAGTCTCCAAAACCATCGAAATCACTATAATCCCGCTGACCTGTAGAGGTTTTGTAAGTATAGCTGCGAGAACTACTGCTGCCGCCAGGAGTAGAAAAGCGACCGAGTAATTCGTTAATAAATTCTTCAAAATTGCCGTATTGGCTGAAATCAAAGCCGCCAACATCAACCCCAACTCCACCGTTAGACCAACCTGTTTGTCCTGTTTGTTCCGCTTGTTGCCAATAACGCCCAAATTGATCGTATTTTTGTCGTTTTTCAGTATCGGACAATACTTCGTAAGCCTCACTGATTTCCTTAAAACGGGCTTCTGCTTGTTTATCGCCTGGATTGCGATCGGGATGATACTTTAAGGCTAGTTTGCGAAACTTTTTTTTGATTTCTTCTGAAGTAGCTGTTTTACTGACTCCCAAAATAGCGTAATAATCCTTGAAATCGGTGGAAGGCATCTATAGCAATCTCCTTAATAACAGCTGATGGCTGACGGGGCGTACAAGCCTCGCGGGGTTCATGAGTCAAGTCCTGGAGATTTCCTCCCGGGACGACCCCTTGCCTTTCGAGGGCGAGGTCAGCCCTTTACTAATACTAAAAAATTAATATCGATATTTATAAAGTGTAATCTTTACCTTCAAAGTTAGCAGACTTGTCAAGGCTTTTAAGTTCGGTTCTCACCGCTTAAAGCGATCGCAATTGCCGTACTTATATTTACTCTATGGGGGCATCTGTAAACATGAGGAAAGAAAGTGACGGAGCATACGAGCCGAGGGGCTGTGACTTGGATTCGAGTCCCTGAAAGCCCAGTCCGCCCTAGAAGGACGAGATCGGCTCCTTACAAAAGCCACTTCCTTATTCTACTTTGCTGTTTAAATCACTATCTCATCGGCAATAGTGGCATTTTTCAGCACGACAACAATGCCGCTACGAATGTAGAAACCTTCTGCTTCTCGTTCAGCCTCTTCTACTCGATCTTTGTTGACAATCTGAACATTACGACCGATGCGAGCATTTTTATCGACGATCGCTTGCCTAATAGTGGTTCCCTCGCCAATCCCCACGGGAATACAACCATTTTGCCAACCAGATTGCCTTTCGGCAAAAGGCTCGTAAAAATCCGATCCCATAATCAAAGCATCTTCAATCGTACAATCAGCCTCTACGCGAGTACGTATGCCAATTACCGAATTGTTAATGCGACACTCTTTAAGAATACATCCTTCCCCGATCATCGATTCTGTGATCTGACAGTTGAGTAATTTGGTGGGTGGTAGATAGCGAGAACGGGTATAAATTGGAGCTTTTTCGTCGTAAAAACTGAAAGAAGGTTTAGGCTGTTGAGTTAAAGCTAAATTAGCTTTATAAAAAGCTTCGATCGTACCGATATCTTCCCAATAATCATTAAACAAATAAGCCTGAATGATATGGTCTTTGGCAGCAGCAGGAATAATTTCTTTACCAAAATCGGTTTGTTCGGAGTTTTGTTCTAATAAATTAGCAAGAACCTTTTTGTTAAAGACATAAATCCCCATTGAAGCAATGTAAGGATTTTCTTTTGCTTGTTCTGGCGATAGTCCTAGAACAGTGGTATCGACCTGCATTTGTTTGAGAGCTTCTCCTTTGGGTTTTTCAGAGAAGTCAATTACTCTGCCTCGATCGTCGATTTTCATCAAGCCAAAGCTAGAAGCCCTTTTCTCGTCTATAGGTACTACAGAGAGGGTGATATCGGCATTTGTATCCCGATGGCGTTGAATAAATTGGCTGTAATCCATTCGATAGAGATGATCTCCAGAAAGGATTAAATATTCATCAACGTCCCATTCTTGTAAAACTCTAAGATATTGACGTACGGCATCAGCCGTTCCCTGAAACCAGCGAGTACTCTCAGTAGTTTGTTGTGCTGCCAGTACCTCAACAAAGCTTTCTCGGAATCCAGTAAAATTATAAGTACGATTGAGATGTCGATTAAGAGAAGCCGAATTAAATTGAGTCAGAACATAAATTTTGAGAATTTCAGAATTAATACAGTTACTTACGGGAATATCTATTAAACGATACTTGCCGGCTAATGGTACTGCTGGCTTTGCCCGCAATTTGGTTAGCGGATAAAGACGAGTACCCGCGCCTCCTCCCAAAATAATAGCTAATACTCTTTTCACTAGAAGAACCTCGCGACTGCCTGTTACCTCTCAAGTTAAAGTTTATCTAACTATGGGGTACATTCAGGTCTACCAGAAGATAAGTTTGCCTTGTTTTAATGACATTGTCTGAAAATTTACGATTTAACAGCACGTGCATAAATAACTTCACTGAAGCCTTGAGCAGATTCGTCTAAGATCTGATAATCGAGCGCTAATTGCACTTTAAAGAATTTATAAAGGAAGTTGAGGGATAACTTAACCTCTAAATCGCCCTTGCCTTAGCAATAATAATTGCTTTTAAGCCTGAATCTGCCCATTCGGCAATAGGGATTTCCTCAACTTCTACAGAATCAAAAGCAAATTTTGAATCAGTAAATATTGAATAAAAATCTTCTTTAGTTACGTTGGCCTCAGGAAATTTCTTCTTGCCAATATCATAGTGTTGGGCATGAGCATTAGCAACAATAAAGACTTTTCCTTCCGGTTTAACCAAGTTAAATAAATTGGACATATACTTATACCACTCTTGTTTTGAATTGGTTGCGGCTTCAGCACAGAAAAAAGATAGTACCAAATCGTAAACAGAGTCATCATTAAGAGGATGAGATTTACGAAGATCTCCTAACTTAAATGCGGTACTTTTCTCGCGGACTAGCTTTTTCCGGTGCTCAATATCTTTTGAAGTAACCGAATCGAATCCCTCTTTTTTTAAAATATATTCGATCCACATATCCCAGTTATGAGCACTGCTGTTGCCTTCTAACCAATTGGAAATTTCTTGGAGGTTTTCAGGTACGTAATCGGCAAAATGCAATTCTTCTAAATAAGGAATCAGTGGAAATATATGATGTGGAGTCGGACCGCAACCAAAATCAATTATTTTAGCAAAAGTCCTATTTTCTTGCTTGAGGAAAGAGATGAGATGCTCATAAATAGCAGCATCATCGTCTGCCACATAAGCAGTACTATAGTAATGACTTAAATATTCTTTCGGATTCCAAAGCCGATCGTAAACAGTTGAATTTCGATCTTGCGCGAGCATTATCTTTACCTCAAATCTTGATAAAAATAAGTATCGGGAACGGGAAAGCCGTTAAAAGAAGAAGCACAGCTAATTGAATAGGCACCGACATCAAGAATGTAGAGGCGATCGCCTATCTGTAATTCTGGTAAGCTGATATCTTGGAAAGGTGCATCCATGCTGGCGCAAGTAGGACCGCCAATGTTGTAGTTAATTTGTCTGCGATGGGGATGTTCGGTGACAATTTGATAGAATTGGCGATCGCTGGTTTCAATAGCTTCAGCTAGTCCGTTATAAGTACCGGCATCAATATAAGTCCACATTTGCTCGCCGCGTTTTGCCAGTCCGATTACCGTTACGACTAAAATCCCCATAGTAGCAACCATTGCTCGTCCTGGTTCAATACTTACTTGATAATTGTTACAGGTATAGTCGAGTAAATTTTCTCTAATAACCTTTCCAATTGCTTCAATCTCCGGTACTGGTTGGCAGTATCTAACGGGCAATCCTCCACCAAGGCTGACAAACTGTAACCTAATGTCAGCCATTTGTGCCATTTTTAGTACAGCTTGATAAACTTTCGCACACTCCAGCCAACTGTCGATATCTTCACACTGAGAACCTACATGGGTTGTTATTCCATAAGGAATTAAACCTTTAGCTTGTATATATTTCAATAAAGCTATAGCTTCAGAAACATCAATGCCAAATTTGCCTGAGAGAGACCATACACTTTTAGTATTAGGTATATTTATTCGCACTACTATTTTACTTTCTGGAGCAAACGTAGCAATTTTATCAACTTCTTCATAACTATCAACCGCTAAAATCTCAATCTGATGATGATGTAAATATTGGATAAAATCGGGAGATTTAATCGGATGCAAACAAACAATTTCTGAAGGTTTGATATTTTGTCTGAATAATTGTTCGGCTTCAGCCAGCGAAGCAATTTCAAATCCCGAACCCTTATTCTTTAATCTTTCGATAATTCGTTCAATAGGATTACACTTTACCGAGTAATAAATTTTGACTGAAGGTAAAGCTTGTTGAATAGCTTGATAACTCTTGTCTAGTTCTTCGAGATTATAAATAATAAATGGAGTTTTGAGAGAGCGAGTTTTTCTAAAAAATTCAACTTCGCAAACTTTTGGTTGTTGCAAAGGTTTGAGGTAACCTCGAACTAAGCCGATGCCACCGATGTATAGCTGTCCCATCTCTCTCTCGGGAACTGGCTTTAAAAGAGGATCGAGAATATAAGTTTGAGTGTTCTTAATAACACGTCCGATTGGCAAAACTCGTCCTGAAGTTGCGATCGCTTTCGAGCCTGCTAGATCGCACATAGTAGTCATCACAGTTGCTTCTGTGGGACCATAAGTATTGACGAATCTTACTTTTGGATTTACCCGTTTCTTCCAGATTCCTAATTGCTGGGGTCTGGCTCTTTCGCCACCAATTATAACTAAACGTAGTGAGTCGGTAATTGCCAATCTTTCTCTGTCCAGTTCGAGACATAATTGGTGCCAAAACGCAGTAGGCAAGTCTAAGACTGTTATCTCAAATTTGATGAAGTTCGCTAAGGATTCGTACGCAATCGCTACTCCTTTTGGTTTTCCCGTAGAGCCTGAAGTATAAATTACGTTGGCTAAATTTTTAGCTTGGACTCGATTGACGAGATTTTCCTGGCTTTCTCGGGCAATAATTTCCCTATCGCGATCCAAGCACGCAATTTTAGCATCACACTCATCACAATGAGGTAGTTTATTAAGATGTTGTGCTTGAGTTAACAGAATTGAGGCTCGCGCATTTTGTATCATGAAAGCCAAACGCTCTTTTGGATAGGTCGGATCGAGCGGGAAATAAGCTCCACCAGCCTTCAAGATCGCTAAAAGCGCAACTACCATTTGTGGACTGCGTTCTCTAGACAGACCAACAACAACTTCCGGTCCCACACCCAACTCGCACAAGTAACGAGCGAGTTGGTTAGCTTGTCGATTTAATTCTAGATAAGTTAATCGTTTATTGTCTAAAAAAACAGCAGTTTGATTTAAATTTTGCACTACACGGAGCTGAAATAACTCGTGGATATATGCAATCATAATTTATTAATAGTTCGTATTGGTTAAAAATAAACACTCTGGATAGATTATTTGATAATTTATCAGGTTTTAGGGGAAATTCTTAATAAAATTTTTATAAATGAATAATTAGCTTATTGGTAAATCCAGTAAGCATAGAGATTGCTTTCAAAATACTGTTTTTGTATAATCAAATACTAAAAAGCTAAGTTGGCTTATAATATTTAAATTAGTTTTGCCGCTTTATTTGAATGGTTTATGAAAAAATTATCAAATTAAAAATTGTAAGTTTTTCCAAGAGCATTTATTTGATTTAATGGGTTTTAAATAAAATTTTTAAACTTAAGTATAAACAATTAAATTATTATAATTATTTATATTAATATTTTCTTAAGATTTTATAATCGCTTTTCCTAAAAAATATCAGTGTATATTTAAATAATTATCAAAATTAATTGTGTTTAACCCCCAGCTTCCCTTTTAGTATTAAAATTACTAATGTTTAACAAAATATATGATATTTCCTTCCCTGGACTTACATCAAACAAAACGACAGCGGAAGTTATGTCGAGGTAAGACCCTGAAAAATTTGATAGGCTATGTAAAGCAAAAACTTAACATCAATAAAAAAAAGCATTCAGGCTTATCACAAACAAGCGAGGGACTGTTTCTGAAAAAAACCTCCAAAGCTTGTACGCCCAGTCAACCTATAAACTTGACAAATATTCGCCTAAAATTCAGCCTAGCATTTATAGCTTTTATGGGAATCATGTATGCTGCCTCTTCGAGCATTTTATTAAGCAGTCTTCGGCAAGCAGAGGAGTATGATTGCCGTCAAATTGCCAAGAGAGTTTTAGGAGTTTTTCGCCAAACCCAAGAGGATTTTGATGCTCGATTTAGCGACTATGCTGCTTGGGATGATACTTATCAATTTATCGAGGATAGAAATCAACACTACCTCGATTCAACTTTGGCTCCAGAAATTTTAACACTTATAAGACTCAATCTAATACTATACATTCACTCCTCTGGTCGGATCGTCTTTGGCACAGGTTTTGATTATCATAATAAAAAACACAAACCAATCCCAGAGGAGATACAAAAGCGTCTTCATCTTCAAGACCCCCTTCTTCAACACGATAATCCTAAAAGTAGAGTAGTGGGAATTATTGCTTTACCGGAGGGAGTCATGTTAATCGCCTCGCGACCTATTTTAACTAGTCAAGGAACTGGACCTATTCGCGGTACACAAATAGTAGGACGCTATCTCAGTGCAGATAGAGTTGAGAAAATAAGCGAAATTACTCGTACATCTGTTAGCGCATATAACATAAACGATCACAATTTGCCTGAAGATGTTAAAGCAGCTTATTCTTCTTTATTAAGGAATAGAGAAATTTTTGTTCGGGTTTTGAATCACCAAACCATTGCAGGCTATGCCTTAGTAGATGACATCTATGGTAATCCTGCGATGTTACTACAAGTAAGCTTGCCAAGGGATATTTATAAGCAAGGACAGAGTAGTTTTTATCACCTAACGGGCGTTTTAGTAATAGTGGGATTGGTATCTGGCGTATTAATCTTGAAACTGTTGAATAAATTGATCTTTATTTGGAATGAGCGACAAGAAAGAGAGGAACGCTACCGTGCAGTCATTACTCAAGCTTCTGAAGGAATTTTTCTAGTCGATACTACTAGCAATTTAATTGTGGAAACAAATCCAGCCTTCAAAAATTTATTTGGTTACTCTCATGAAGAAATTTTAGGACTAAAGTTTGAAAATTTAGTTGCAAATAAACTTTTTAGTAGCGATCGACGAGAAATTCCAACCACAAAAGATCATTTTGCTGGGGAATATCAATACCGCTGCAGGAATGGTAATTTAATCGATGTAGAAGTTAGTGCCAACCTCATTCCTTATAACCAAGGAGAAGCTTATTGTATTGTCGTTCGTGATATCAGCGAACGCAAACAAGCTGAAGTTGCACTTAAAGAAAGCGAAAAACGCTTATCCTGGCAAGCTAGCCACGATTCTTTAACTGAATTGGCAAACCGACGAGAGTTCGAGCGCATACTCGAATATACTGTTAAAAATGTCAAGGAATTAGAACAGCACGCTTTACTATATCTCGATCTCGATCAATTCAAAATTATTAATGATACCTGCGGTCACGCAGCAGGAGATGAATTGTTACGTCAAGTCAGTGCTCTTTTTGAGAATGAAGTACGTAAAACCGACCTAGTGGCGCGTTTAGGTGGTGATGAATTCGGAATTTTACTTCATTGTTGTCCTATGGAGCAAGCAATACAAATTGCCAAGAAGCTGCACGAACAAGTTCATAAACATCGCTTCTCTTGGCAGGATAGACTCTTTACTGTTAGTGTCAGTATTGGCTTAGTAGGCATTTATGGCAACACACGAAATTACACAGAAATATTATCTGCCGCAGATGTAGCTTGCTATGTTGCTAAAAATAATGGTCGCAATCGGATACATATTTACCAACTAAACGATGTCGAACTGGAAAGACAACGAAGTGAAATGCAATGGGCTTCTCAAATTCCCGTTGCGCTGGAAGAAAATCGCTTCTGTCTTTATTGTCAAAAAATTGTTCCCATTGATTCAACTGCAATTAGGCAAGAACATTATGAAGTACTTCTACGCTTGATCGATCGATCCGGCAATGTTTTACCTCCAATGGCATTTATTCCGGCTGCCGAACGCTACAATCTCATGCATTTAATCGATCGCTGGGTAATTTCTACTTTATTTGCTTATTTAGAAAAGCTACACCGAAAACAATCTCAAGCCTATAATAAAGAAGGGGTCTCTCACTGCGTTCGAGACAAGATTTACACTGTCAATCTCTCTGGTGCTAGTCTAAATGACGATCGTTTCACTTCTTTTGTGAAAAAACAATTTGCTAAATACCAAATAGAACCATCCAAAATTTGCTTTGAAATTACTGAAACTTTAGCTATTACTAATTTAGCTAAAGCTTCAGAGTTAATTAAAGATATGAAGACTCTTGGTTGTCATTTTGCTTTAGATGATTTTGGTAGTGGAATGTCATCCTTTGCTTATTTAAAAAATCTCTCTGTCAATTACTTAAAAATTGACGGGATTTTTGTTAAAAACATTTTACACGACAATATTGCTTCAGAAATGGTAGAAGCCATTGCGCGCATTGCATCTGTAATGGGAATCGAGACTATTGCTGAATTTGTGGAAAATGATGCTGTTCTCAAAAAACTCAAAACCCTCGGCGTGCAATATGCTCAAGGATATAGCATAGGTAAACCCCTTCCTTTAGAGGTTATCTGATAGAGTATAGATAGATATTACCATTGGGTTAGCGACAATCGCTTGTCTATCTAAGTCTAAATAAAATAGTTTTTGGATATTAGCTTGAAAGCCAATCGTGCAATCATGTCATCTACGTCTCTACCTCTTCCTAAAAAATTAGAACGCATTGTCGAAAAATTCAAACGGCGCTCGAACCCTAAACAGCGTTATGAGCAACTGCTTTGGTATGCTAAAAAGCTACCAGCAATGCCAGAGGAAGCTAAAATTGCAGAAAACAAAGTAAAAGGCTGTGTTTCTCAGGTTTACATCACAGCCAATTTAGAAGACGGTAAAGTTTGGTATCAAGGAGATTCGGACGCGCAGTTAGTAAAAGGTTTAGTTGCTTTGTTGATTGAGGGACTAAATGGTTTAACTCCCCAAGAAATAATTCAGGTGACACCAGACTTTATCGAAGAGACGGGATTAAAAGTAAGCTTGACTCCTTCTCGTGCTAACGGCTTTTATAACATTTTTCAAACGATGAAGAAAAAAGCTTTGGGATTCCAGTTAGGCATGTCTGCATGAGATAAGAGCACGAGCGCTAAAAAATGTTTATCTCAAAGCTGATAATTATAGATCTGAAGGCTTACTTCGAGCAATAGACCGAGTACAAGACCAGTTACTGGGAAGGGCAGAGGGCCATCCCATCCGTAAAGCTTCGGGACAAATGGTCACGACTGTTAATTGACAGTCAATCAGTTGAAATCCCTCTTTCTCACATTGTTTTAAACTGTGTTTGAGGATCGAGTCATCTTTAAACTCGATGGTTTTATTGCATTGAATACAGACAATATGATGGTGATGGTGAGGGTAAGGCTGGTTCAATTCATAATGTTTGTGTCCTTCGGCTAGTTCTAACTCGCGTAGAATACCCATCCGTGCCATTAACTTTACGCTACGATAGATGGTCGATAGGCTAATAGGTTCGCCTCTTTTTTCTAGTGCATGTTGGAGTTCCTCAGCACTCAAATGGTCACCCTTGGGCAAATTTTGAAAGACATGCAGGATCTTTTCCCGCTGTGGTGTCATGCGCCAGCCTCTGGAATTTAATTCAGCTTTGAGGGAAGCAGCTGTGTAATGAGGCATAATTATCTACTCTCAATTAATTTTCTATATTGACAATGATAATTGTTTGAGCTACCGACTTGCAACAAACACCGATAATTGAAAATAGTTATAGATAGCAATGAACCTCAGCTTTTGGAATAAGCTAATAAAGAAAATAGGAAAAATTTAAAAAGAGGAATTAAAGAGTAAAAATTGGCAAAATTAGGTAGAATGGCTTTTGCCCTCTTTTATCTTTAAGATTATGGCTTTTGCTAGAAGTTTGCTTAAAAAATCCCTGTAATTCTAAATTTGTTCGACTACTTATTCGTGCTGACAATTGATATAAAGTTGCATTCATCGATTATTTTAACTTGCTTGAATATTTTGTGGTAGCGATCGCAACTATCTTTAGATAGAATTTAGCTACTTTTCTTCCTGTTTTGGTCGATAAGTAGAAGCAACATGTAATTCTTTTAGTTGTCGTCCCTCAACCGCTGCAGGTGCATTAGTTAGGAGACAACTTGCTTGTTGTGTCTTGGGAAAAGCAATAACATCGCGAATCGATTCTTCCCCTGATAAAAGCATGACAAAACGATCTAACCCATAAGCGATCCCGCCGTGGGGAGGCGTACCATATTCAAAAGCTTCGAGGAGAAAACCAAATTTATTGTCAGCCTCTTCTTTAGATAAACCGATAGTTTCAAACACTTTTTCTTGAATTTCTTTTTGGTAAATGCGAAGACTGCCACCGCCAATTTCAGTTCCGTTGTAAACTAAGTCGTAGGCTTGTGCTCTAGCATTTTTGAGATTGTTTAAATCCTCAGCATAGGGAGCAGTAAAGGGGTGATGGAGTGCTTCTAAACGTTTTTCTTCAGCATTCCATTCAAACATGGGAAATTCTACAATCCAAACTAAATTAATTTTGCTCGGATCGATCAGTCTTAATTCTCTGCCCATTACCTGACGCAAACGGTCTAAAGATTTATTAACAGTTTCCGTATCTCCTGCGCCAAAAAGAAGTAAATGACCGGGTTTTGCCCCAGTTTTTTCTAGTAATTGCTGTTTTTGTGCTTCAGTGAGGTTATCCTCGATCGCGCCGATAGTATCGATTTTATTATTTTCTCGCACGCGGATATAAGCGATGCCTTTTGCCCCTGCTGCAGCCGCTTCGTTGAATAAGTCTCCTTTCGGTTTGATCCGGACGTTAGAAATAGTATCGTTTCCTCCAGGGATAGGCAGAACTTTCACCGTACCACCGCTAGCAACTGCCCCAGAAAAGACTTTAAAACCGCTATCTTTGACTATTTCCGATACATCGACCAATTCTAAGCCGAAACGGGTATCGGGACGATCTGTACCGTAGCGTGCCATTGCTTCGGCATGGGTAAGCCGAGGAAAAGGAAGGGTAATGTCTATTTGTTTGACAGTTTTAAAAATATGACAAATTAAAGCTTCGTTGAGTTCGATAATTTCATCCTGGGACATGAAACTCATTTCCATGTCCAGTTGGGTAAATTCTGGCTGTCTGTCGGCGCGTAAATCTTCATCGCGAAAACAACGAGCAATTTGATAATAGCGATCGCACCCCGACACCATTAGTAACTGTTTGAATAACTGCGGCGACTGGGGAAGCGCAAACCACTTACCAGGGTTTACGCGGGAGGGAACTAGATAATCTCTAGCACCTTCAGGAGTAGAACGGGTGAGAATGGGAGTTTCTACTTCGATAAAATTGTGTTCGTCTTCGAGGAAGCGGCGAATAGCTTTAACTACCTCATGACGCAATTGTAAATTACGCGCCATGCGATCGCGCCTTAAATCGAGATAGCGATATTTGAGGCGTAAATCTTCTCTTACTGCTTCTAAATCGGCAGTAGATACCTGAAAGGGTAATTGTTTGCCTACACCATTGAGTAATTCAATGGAATCGGCATAAATTTCTACCTCTCCCGTCGGTAGTTTGGGATTGAGGGATTCTTCAGGACGCTTGCTAACTGTGCCAATAACTTTAATTACATATTCATTTCGCAGGGAATTGGCATCATTATAAGATTGGGGCGTACGTTGCGGATCGCTGACAATTTGTACTATTCCCGTGCGATCGCGCAAGTCAATAAAGATTACTCCTCCGTGATCGCGACGGCGATCTACCCATCCATAAAGAGTAACGGTTTTACCTATATGTTCTGCTCGCAGTTCCCCGCAGTAGTTGGTTCTCATCCTTGGCAAGTAGCAATAGCAATAAAAAAATACAGCGTTTTTTAGATTAACAGAATCTGGACTTATTGCCTATTATGGAGCATTGGCGATCTTTTATTCAGTATCTTTACGGATTATGTTTATATCAAATCCGGATAATTGCACACAATTAAGCTCTACTTAGCAAAATTCTTCTCTCCCTGCACCCTGGACTTTATTTAATTAAAGTTGCTATATTTATCTTAATTCCAGCAAGAAGACCCTCAGCGGAGCTGATGGGATGAATTGCTGGTCAGCCTCTTAATATAATCGCCAATAACTTCACTCATCGTATATTCTTTAGATTTGGCATAACTTTCTAGTTTTTTCCACTCTTCCTCAGAAAGCCTGACTCTTAAAATCTTGCTTCTACCCACTGGTTTGTAGGCTACAGTAATAGAAGCAATTAATAGATCATTCGATCCAATTGGCGTACCTGCTTTTGCTAACTTTGCTCTAAGTTTTCCATAAATTAAGACACAGCGATCGTTAAAAGGTAAAGAAATAAACTGATCTACAAATACTTTCTGCACTCGTAAAGCCTTTTTGGGTTTGTTACTAGGCATAGAACCATAAAAAAGCTCTGCTTTCACCACAGAACAGAGCGCAATATTATTTCGCTTTAATGATTTTAAACGTTGATTGACATTTGAGGATTTGCCCTTTAGATAAACGATATTTACATTTAATTTGATGTTAACATTCTCCTTAATATGTTCGGCAGATAATTCGTTACGCTTATTCCCTAAACTCTTTTTCATCTTTGCGATCGCTAGAAAATGGGGATTTTTTTGGGTATTTATGTAATTTTTTAATCAAAGTACAATTACGCACTTAAAGCGTCTAAACCGCTACTAGGAGAATGTGCCAATGAGATGAAGCCAAACAATTTTGTTCTGCTTACAGCTTTTCGATTTGAGACTAAATTTCCACTTGCTTGCAGAATATCGAGATTACTTGCTGGGAATCTTGTTGGGAGGGAATAATAATAGTTAATTTTTCCAGCTGCGCAGAAGTTAAAAGTACAAAGTAAAAATGGTATAAGTGTGGAGATGAGTTCCTAAAATGACTGCTAATCAAGACCAATTGCGATCGCTTCCTTTACCTCCTGGTAGTTTGGGTTTACCTGTTATTGGGGAAACAATTAGTTTTTTAACCGATAAGAATTTCCAACAAAAGCGGCTGGCTAAATACGGCAAAGTGTTTAAATCGAGTATTTTTGGTCGTCCTACTGTAGTAATGGTAGGTGCAGAGGCGAATACTTTTTTATTTAAGCATGAAAACAAATATGTAGTTGCTACTTGGCCTAAAAGTACAAAAATACTATTAGGTTCGGCATCTTTAGCAGTAAAAACTGGAGATTTTCATACCTCTCGCCGTAAATTACTCTATCAAGCGTTTCAACCCAGAGTTTTAGCTGGTTATATTCCCGCGATGGAACGCATTACTAAAGCGTATTTGCAAAAGTGGGAAAGCATGGGACGCTTAACCTGGTATCCAGAATTAAGAAATTACACTTTTGATATTGCCAGTACTTTACTAGTCGGAACCGATGGTGGTTCGCACACAGCTTTAGGAGAATTATTTGAGGAATGGTGCGCGGGTTTATTTACCATTCCTATTACCCTTTCGTGGACGAAATTTGGTAAAGCTTTACATGCCCGCGAAGAGTTACTAAAACATATCGAAAAAATAATACTCAAGCGTCAACAAGCGGACAATCCAGGAAATGATGCTTTAGGCTTGCTAATTAAAGCACGGGATGAGGAAGGTAACAGTCTCAGTATAGAAGAATTAAAAGACCAAATCCTTTTATTACTGTTTGCCGGACACGAAACTTTAACTTCTGCGATCGCTTCTTTTTGTCTCCTTACTGCTCAACATCCAGAAGTCCTGCAACGCTTGCAACAAGAACAACAGCAGCTATATTCTTCCACCCCGTTAACACTGGAAGATTTGAAGCAAATGACTTATTTAGAACAAGTCCTCAAAGAAGTATTGCGGATTATTCCTCCTGTGGGCGGGGGTTTTCGCGCAGCGATCGAATCGTTTGAATTCAAGGGTTATCGCATTCCCAAAGGTTGGAATATTCAATATCAAATCGCTCAAACTCATAAAGATAAAGAAATTTATCAAGAGTGCGATCGCTTCGATCCAGATCGCTTTTCTCCCGAGAGGACAGAAGATAAACAAAAAAGCTTTGGTTACATCCCTTTCGGTGGTGGCTTGAGAGAGTGTTTGGGTAAAGAATTTGCTCGCTTAGAAATGAGGATTTTTGCCTCAATGCTCCTGCGGGATTACGAATGGCAATTATTACCCGAGCAAAATTTAGAATTAGTGACCATTCCCACTCCCCATCCCCGGGATGGACTTAAAATTGATTTTCGTCGTCAAGTCGAAGATACTTGACCATAGATTATTAAATATTAGTTTTTTGAGCGATCGCACTATCCAAACGTTCTTGTAATTCAACAATAGTCATCGTACCAATATCTCCCTGTTTGCGAGTGCGAATACTTAAAGTTTGATTCTCAACTTCCCTCTTGCCAACTACAGCAACTACAGGAATTTTTTCTAACTCGGCATTGCGAATTTGTTTCCCCAAACGCTCGCCAGTGCGATCTACTTCTATACGATAACCCGCTTGTTTAAGAGTAGCAGCGACAGATTCTGTATATTCTCTTTGTTCGTTACTAACTGACAATAAGCGTACCTGTATTGGTGCTAGCCACAGAGGAAAATCTCCAGCATAGTTTTCAATCAAAATGCCATAAAAACGCTCTAGAGAACCAAAGATCGCCCGATGAATCATGATAGGACGCTGACGAGAACCGTCGGCTGCCACATATTCCAGATCGAAGCGTTCTGGTAAGTTAAAATCTACTTGAATAGTCGAACACTGCCACATCCGTCCGATCGCATCTTGAATTTTAATATCGATTTTGGGACCATAAAAAGCACCGCCACCTTTATCTTCAAGGTAATCCCAGCCCTTATTATTTAAAGCTTCTACTAAAGCATTAGTCGCCAATTCCCAACCTTCATCCGTACCTACCGATTTATCTGGACGAGTGGAGAGATTGACTTCATAATTACTAAAACCAAAGTCAGAAAGAATCTTTTCCGTTAAATTAAGAACGCCGAGAATTTCCCCCGCAATTTGTTCTGGTAAACAGAAAATATGGGCATCATCTTGAGTAAATCCCCGAACCCTCATCAAACCATGCAATACACCCGATCGCTCGTAACGATATACTGTCCCTAATTCCGCCCAACGCAAGGGTAATTCTCGATAGGAATGGAGGTCATTTTTATAGGTAAGAACGTGAAACGGACAGTTCATTGGCTTGATTTGATAAGCCTGTTCCTCAATATTCATCGAGTCAAACATATTCTCGCGATAAAAATCAACATGACCCGATGTTTTCCATAATTCTAAATTGGCAATGTGAGGAGTATAGAGTAATTCGTAACCTGTATCTAAATGGGCTTTGCGCCAATAATCCTCAATAATGTAGCGCATCTTTGCACCACGGGGATGCCAAAAAACTAAACCACCACCAGCATCTTCTTGAATGCTAAACAGTTTTAACTCTTGACCTAACTTACGATGATCTCTGCGTTTAGCTTCTTCTTTTTGCTGTAAATAAGCTTGTAATTGCTGGGGAGTTTCCCAAGCTGTGCCATAGATGCGTTGTAATTGTGCTTTGGTTTCATCCCCTCGCCAGTAGGCACCAGCCACGCTTTCTAAAGCAAAGGCTAACTCATCAATTTCCCCCGTATAACTAACATGAGGTCCGGAGCACAAATCCCACCAAGATATAGTAGCAGGAATTTTGACAGGTTTAATTAAAGATGGTTCTGGTAAAGCATCTTTCAGCTTTTCTCCAACATCGGGCAATCTACCACCGTCGGGACTACCAATATAGTAACGAGTAATGGTTTCTCCTTCAGGAATGCTGTCTAAAATCTCTAGTTTGTAAGGTTCACCCAGGCATTCTATTTCCGCCTTAATTTCCTCCCTGTCTACCTCTTCGCGAATAATCGGCAAATTAGCTTTAATAATTAAGCGCATTTGCTCGCTAATTTTAGCTAAATCTTCGGGAGTAAAAGGTTGTTGGCGGTCGAAATCGTAATAAAAACCCGTATCTGTAGTTGGTCCAATCGTAACTTTTGTCTCTGGAAATAAGATTTGTACAGCCATTGCCATGATATGGGCGCAAGTATGACGAATGCGCTCTAGTTTTTCTGGATTGGCAATCTGTAAGGGGTTTTTTTCAGAAGACTTGGTTAACTGACTGACCATAGGTTTTTATCACAATGATAATCGTTATCATATTAGCGTAAATACTGATGGAATTTAGCCTGAAATTCTTCTTGAATTTTTCTAATAGCCATGATTGACACTAACTATCTCAATATTAGTAATATTTTAAAGGCGATCGACACACAGCAAGCAACGCTTTTTGCTCATATCGATAGCTCAACCTTGCTACCAGATTGGATTAACTGTATTATCTCTGATTTAAAAAAAGTTTAGTGAATCTTTTCCCGAACGACTAACTGGATCGATTTCAGTTATATCCTTTCTAAAATATAACTCTCTATAATTAAGAGAGCTAGGCATTAAATGAGATTTGAAATCCTTACACCTCTTGGTTTTACTGTTAGAACTTCTGAAAGTTACTGGCAACGTTTAATTATCAAACACCCCGATATTGAAAACTTAGAGGAATTGGTTAAACAAACTCTTGCATCACCAGATGAAGTTCGTCGTAGTAGTCGGGACTCTAGTGTATTTTTATCTTATCTAGCTAAAAATAAGAAACGTTGGATTGTGGCAGTAGCCCGACGATTAAATGGAAATGGCTTTTTAATTACCGCTTATCAAACTGACGCAATCTAAAGAGGGAGAACTCCTATGGCACAAATAAAAGTTTTTTATGAACCCGAAACAGAATTGTTAACAGTGTTTTGGCAGCCTCCCAGAAAAGAACAAATTAGTACTGAACTTGGAGATGGTGTAATTCTGATCAAAGATTCTCTTACAGGTGAGCCAATTGGAGTGGAAATTCTCTCTTATCATCCTGGAGACGATCGCTTTGATAGTGTAAGTGTGGAGATGAGTTCCTTAAGCTCAATAGAGTGATTCTTGTTGTCTGCTTTCCCTGCAAACGAGTTTGTCTAAGATCGACATAAGGAGAAAATATTGAGTCAGCAATTTCAGTTTACAGAAAAACGCGATCGCCTGGGTCAAACTAGCGTCATGCTATATTTGCCTCTAACTTAATTAAGGTAATTGATTACGAAGACGACGCAAACAATTAATCGATGCTATACAATCACAACCAAATATCTCTACAGCAGCATCACTTTCTTCATCCGTAACGTTTAATAAATCCTCTTCAGAGCGATTCACTGGATCGATTTCTGGTATATTTTTCCTGACATTCTGCAATTGTTGAGCTTCAGCACAGAAATATCGAGCCAATTTAGGATGACGCACACAGGCTTTCCGAGATTCCCTTGATGCTGTTTCGTTAGGGTTAAAAGATTCTTTGGCTTCTGATAGTTGTAAATTGGATGCTTCCATAGCTCGATCGGATTTAGCGATCGCCAGCAAAGAAACGATCGAAACAATAGCTTTACGATTACGATTCAACAGGGACAGTATTTTCATATTCTCTAAATATTACTCGCGTTCGATAATGATAATCGTTATTATAATATTGTCAAGACTTTAGCGAGCTTAGGATTTATTTATAAGTCGTGTAAAATTGATAGCCATTTTGCTAACATGATAATCATTCTCGGTGATGCCAAAGACGAATTACCGCAAAGATATGACTCGTCTAAACTTTACTCTGTCCGATGCCTTGCCATCCCTACCTAAAAGTGGGATGCCAGTCACAATTATTACTGGTTTTTTGGGTAGTGGGAAAACCACTTTACTGAATCAAATTTTACATTAATGACAGTTTAGTTGACGCAGTTTATCGAGTTTTAGAAAGAGATGAAAAAGTCGATTATTTAGTGGTAGAAACTACAGGATTAGCCGATCCTTTACCGATTGTCTTAACTTTTCTCGGCACAGAATTAAAATTTTTAACTCGTATTGATTCTATTATTACTGTTGTCGAGGCAGAAGCTTTTGATTCAGATTGTTTTAATAGCGAGACTGCCCTAAGTCAAATTAAATACGGGGACATGGTTATTCTTAATAAAATAGACCTAGTCGATCGGCAAAAAATTCAACAATTAGAAACATTTATTCAAGAGACAAAACCAGCAGCAAGGATTTTACATAGCGAATATGGCAAAATTCCCCTGTCACTGTTATTAGATTTGGGTTTAACTCAAGAAAATGCTTATCAAAATTCAATCAAAAGTTTCCGACGCGATCGCGCATCTGTCAATCATCATTTAGAAAAGGAAGGGTTTAATTTCGTTTCTTTCCAGAGCGATCGCCCCTTTGATATCCATAAATTTGAACATTTTTTAACCGAACAAATGCCGAACAATGTTTTTCGAGCAAAAGGAATACTTTGGTTTCAAGAGAGTCCCTCGCGACATATTTTCCAACTAAGTGGACCTCGTTACGATCTACAAGCTGATGATTGGACGACGCAACCAAAAAATGAAATTGTTTTAATTGGGCGTAATTTAAATGAATCATTAATTAAACAACAACTTAACGAATGTTTAGCTGGTTTGATTTTATCCAATAAGTTTAGTCTGCCCAACTTACCTTTTTAATTATCATGAATTTATTTTCTAGAACTAATTCAAAAGCCGCTCCAGAAAAAGTCCAACAAGTAAAAACATGGATATCTGAACTTTTTAATCTAGACGAAAAAGTCACTATTTCTTTAAATCAATTGCGTTGTCACGAACCAAATTGTCCACCAATTGAAACAGTAATTGCCATTATGGAACAACCTTCAAGACAATACAAAATTCATAAATCAATTATTGAAATAGAACAGTCAGATATTTATCAATTGAAGGCAAAATAGTAAAATATAAAACTTAAAAAAATGACCAAACACACTATATTTGTCTGTAGTTCTTGTGCTTTTTCTACCCAACAAAAAGATTATTTAGGGCAAAGAGGTGGAAAATATTTACTAAATCAATTAAAAGCTTTGCAAGCAAACTGGCAATTCAAAGATGAATTTATCATTCAAGAAGTTAGTTGTTTGAGTGCTTGTAACCGTCCCTGCGTGGTTGCTTTTGCTGCACCAAATAAAACTACTCTGATGTTCGGAGATTTGCCACCAATAACCAGTCCTCCCTCTCTGTTGCAATTTACCGAACAATACTTTGCTAGCAGCGATGGACTAATTAAACGCCAAGACCGTCCTGAAGTTTTACAAAAAGGAATTTTAGCTCGTATTCCGTCGTATTCCGCCCTTACCTCCGTTGAGCAGTGTGAGTTGAATTTATAGCCATGAAAGTTGCTTATATATTTAGTACATCGGGGCATACAGCTAGTTACAAACTAGGTCAAATGATTTTGCCTCAACTAGAAGAAAATAACCACGGTGCAGAAGTGGTAGGAATGTTTTTCTTCGACGATAATACTTACCTTTTAAGAAAGGGAGACCTGATGGGAGAGCGTTTGGCTAAACTAGCTGAAGCTTCTGGGATGTTACTGATGTTATGCGATCGCTGCGCTTTAGAAAGGGGTCTTGCTCAAGGAGAACCAGGAAATTGTACGCCTCAAAATACAGTAGAAGGGGTGCAAGTAGGTTGTTTTCCCGACCTATACAAAGCTTTAGACAAAAATAGCCCAGATTACATAATCACATTATAAAAAAATGGCTCTCAAAATCTACAATACCCAAACTCGCCGTCTCGAACCATTTATTCCTCTTCAACCAGGAAAAGTGACCATGTATTGCTGTGGTGTAACTGTCTATGACTATTGCCATTTAGGTCATGCCCGTTCCTATATTGTTTGGGATATGGTGCGTCGCTATCTGCAATGGCGCGGATATAAAGTCATCTACGTGCAGAACTTTACCGATATCGATGATAAAATTCTCAACCGCGCCCAACAGGAAGGCGTTTCAATGGCAGATGTCTCAGAACGTTTTATCAAAGCTTACTTTGAAGATATCCGTCCCTTGAACGTAATGGATGCAGATAAATATCCCCGCGTAACTGAAAATATCTCTGAAATTCAACAATTAATCCAGGTATTGTTAGATAAAAATTATGCTTACGTTGTAGATGGAGATGTTTACTTTAACCTCCAGGCTTTTGCAGAGTATGGCAAATTATCTGGACGTACTCAGTCAATGATGCAAGCGGGGGCTAGTGGTAGAGTAGCACTTAGCGATCCCGAAACAATTAAGAAAAAACATCCTTCAGATTTTGCCCTTTGGAAAAATGCCAAACCAGAAGAACCTGCTTGGGATTCTCCTTGGGGAAAAGGTCGTCCTGGCTGGCATATTGAATGTTCGGCAATGGTTCGGGCATTGCTGGGAGAAACCATAGATATTCATGGCGGTGGTGGCGATTTGGTCTTTCCCCATCACGAAAATGAAATTGCCCAGTCGGAGGCTGCTAACGGTAAACCCCTGGCTAAATACTGGATGCATAATGGCATGGTAACGGTTAACGGAGAAAAGATGTCTAAATCTTTGGGGAACTTTACCACAATTCGCGAATTATTAAATCGTTCCCTCGATCCGATGGTAATTCGGCTATTTATTTTACAGGCACATTATCGCAAACCGTTAGATTTTACCGAAGATGCAATTTTATCAGCGGAAAATAGTTGGCAGACTTTACAGCAAGGTCTTTTGTTTGGTGAAAAATACGGGAAAAAGTTGGGGTGGATAAATGATTTAGACGCAAAGAATAAAGACACAGAAAAAATAGATCCCAAGATAGTAGAACAATTTCAAAAAGCAATGGACGATGATTTTAATTCTCCTGGGGGGTTGGCTGTTTTATTTGAACTAGCTAAACATCTCCGTCGGGAAGGAAATTTACTAACCCATGAAGGTAAAACCGATACTCCCGACCGACAGTTACAACAGCAATGGCAAACTTTGGTTCATTTAGCAGGAGTTTTAGGTTTAGAGGCTAAATCTGAAGTAAATATAACCAATAGTAATGGTTTTGATGAAGCTGAAATTCAAAGACTGATTCGACAACGAAATGAAGCTAGAAAAACCAAAAATTATGCCCAAAGCGACCGCATTAGAGAAAAGTTACAGCAAATGGGAATTACTTTGATCGATCGCCCTAATGGTGAAACCAGTATTGTTCATTGAGATAATCAAACTAAATTTTTAACGTTCCTGCTCACCGGACGCAGATAACCTCTCGAACGCAACCGACTAACCTCATCGTTCCGGTGCAGCGACTTGTTAGCCTGCGGCGCGGTTGCAACATCTAAAAAATTCAGCTAATTATTTGAGTAAACGGACAAAGCCCGCCTGCTCAAAATGTTGGTCAGTTGTCAAAGCTTCTTGAACACTTAACTGTTGCATCAAAACGAATGATGTGCAATCAACCAATAACCAAGCTTTGTCCGGTCTACCTTTACAAAGTTCCCAAGCTGCGGTGTCGGTTGCTTCGTCAATGTGAATAATCTGGACATAAGGTACGGTCTTGATAGCATCAACGACTTCAAAGATACGTAGACGAGGAATCCGGAGTGGGCTACCCAGCAACGCTACCAGTTCACTAATTACGTAATTTGTTGTAATAACACTTTTCTGTTGCTGAACAGCCAGACGGAAGTATTGATCCGCTTGTGAGTGATAGGACTGAGTGTTAACAAATAGACTTGCCCAGCCAGATGTATCTACAAACAGGTTACTCGGCACCCTTTAATTCCCGATGTAGAGCTTGTCCAATATAGTAATCGTGGTTTTCTGCTAGATCAGGAACATCTACGCTAAGAGAACCAATTAATTGCAAAAGTGGATCTGCTTCAGCTTGTTGTATGCCTCCAAGTCTAGATGGATTAGTTAACTGTTCTGAGAGTACTTGCAACATAATTTCTTCTGGCGACTTATTTAGACGCTCTGCCTCAGTAGTCAATGCTTGCTCTAAGTCATCCGGAAGAGTAATTACAAAGGTTTTAGCCATAACACTTCTTTCAACACTCGATTATTTGTTACTCTATACCATCTGTAACACCTTCAATGAAGCCTATGAGCGCCTTACCCCAAAGTGTTTCTTCAGCCAAGTGTTCACCTGCTTTAAAGGAACCTTTCTTAACACCATTCCATAGGCGTTTGAGACTTAAAAGATTCTGCCGCCATTGGTGTTGGGTCTTGAACTTTGCACCAATGATAGCAGCGGCTTGCTCTTCGTTGGCTTGGGGATGCTTTTTCTGCAAGTCAGTAATCAATTGTTCTAAATATTGCTGAAAAACTATGGCTTCATCTTGCGGATCATGCACTAAACAATATTGTTTCAAACAAGTAATATCAGATGCAAGTTTTCGCACTAAATCTCGTAGCGAATCTAAATAACGCTTTGATAAAGCAGTTGCCTCTTCTTCAGAGAAAGGTATTTTATGAAGAATATCAACAACAGCCCATTTTGATGTTCCGTCATAATAAGTTGTTGTCGCCATCTTCGCGTATTTGGATTCAGGTGGTTCAAGGAGAGATAAACAGTTTTGTAAAGTTTTCACTTTACTAATAAGACCTCTTAAAATCCTTTTGATTTTATCAGAGATTCTCTTGTCATAAAGGCATGATTCTAGTGTAAATAAGCACTTCTCAAATTCACGTATACCAGTATGAACATTAAGTAATTCTGCTAATTCTTGGTAGGCTTTTTGCTTATTGTCAGGATCTATAAGAAATTGACTGATAGCTTTTTGATTGTCTACAAGCACACGATTAGCATGCTCCAACATTTCCTCGCACCTAGGAATAACCTCTCGTTCTTTTAGCGTTTTAGCTGTATCTTTTGGTAAAACCATACTTACATCTCGCAAAGCGGTATGGCGAACACTACTGACACTCATTATTGTAATTTCATAAAAAAGGCAATTGCATCGTACAAATATTATTGCAATTACGTCCTCACAATATCTCAGCAGGCTAACTATCTATTATGCGGAAACTTTCTGGATATCCACCCTGTATAGGATAAATTAAAGAATTTTTCCGTATATCTACCCTATATAGAATGATATCAAGAATCTTTCGGTATATTCGTCGGTGATATCCCGACTTTTTCTGGATATCATTCCAAGTAAGTATAATATCAAGAATTTTTCTGGATATCATTCCGTGGAAAAACCTCCTAAAAAACTGCTTGAACAAGTTAAGGTCACGTCCCCTGTTCCCGAAGGGTCCTTTCTTGGTTCAGATGCTTGAGATGACCGTAGCGATGTCATTCGTTTGAAACATTATTCTTACAAAACAGAAAAAAGCTATATTAACTGGATTAAACGCTACATTATCTTTCATAATAAGAGGCATCCTAAAGAAATGGGTGGAAGAGAAATTGAAGAATTTCTGACTTATTTGGCAGTAGAAGAAAATGTAGCTGCATCTACTCAGAATCAGGCTTTAAATGCGATTTTGTTTTTGTATAAAGAAGTTCTCAAGCAAGAATTAGATTTACAAATAGAAAAGAATGTAAATATTTTTTTCAATCTCTTGACAAAATAAATAAATTATATAAATGCTAGTCTTTCTAAACCGTTCCATTAAGGTGTGCTAAAAGCCAATTAGTCTTCATCAGACAGAATTTAGACACAGAAAGCGTAAGTTGCGATCTTATTCAAAAACAGATAGCAATCCTTCAGATGGTTCTGGTGGATTTTGTATTGCAGCAATAAAAAGTTTACTGTCTCTCGCAGAAAGTTTTAGAATTTCACATTCTGGATTTGAGTTAACCTCTTCTTTCCTATTTTTACTAGAGAACAAACTGAATATGTTACTCCTTTGTTGGTTACTAGAAGTTTTTTTCATTGGAGATGCTAAATACATAATCTTATAATAATTTAACCCTTGAATTAGCGATCTTGCCTTTTTCTTGTCTCAAGTGTAGAATTCATGAGGCATTTTAGGGACATAGCATGCTACATCCCTACTTTGAATTACTGGGCTGTTTTTGATTGGTTTTCTACTGTTACAGATTCTTTGGCAGTAAATTCTACGGGAAACTTAACTGTTGTTGACTCAATTTCCTGACGTAGAGCGATCGCAGCCTTGACCATATTGCGAATAGCAGGAATCACTTCTTCCCAACGGCGAGTTTTTAAACCGCAGTCAGGATTGACCCAAATTTGTTCTGTAGGAAGGTGTTGGTAGCATTTACGCAAACCTTCGGTTAACGACTCTGCAGTGGGGATAGCTGGGGAATGAACATCATAAACACCGGGTCCTACTTGACGGGGATAGCCTGCCTCAGTTAGTTGCCTGAGAGTTTCGTTATTGCTACGGCTATCTTCAATCGAAATAACGTCCGCATCCAACTGCTTAATCGATTCCATGATATCCCCAAATTCGGAATAACACATATGGGTATGGACTTGGGTTTGGGGTTTCGCCACGGCGGTACACAAACGAAAAGCATCGGTTGCCCAACTTAAATACTCATTCCACCTGGTCTGCTTTAAGGGTAAACCTTCTCGCATGGCTGGTTCGTCTACCTGGACGAATAAGGCACCCGCAGCTTCTAAATCGGCGACTTCTTCGCGAATTGCTAAAGCAATCTGAAAAGCTTGTTCCTTGCGGGATAGATCTGTGCGAGGATAAGACCAGTTGAGCATAGTTACGGGACCAGTTAGCATTCCTTTGACTGGCTTAGAAGTGTAAGACTGAGCGATTTTAAACTCTCGCACTGTCATGGGCTGAGGACGAGAAATATCCCCAAAAATAATTGGCGGACGTACATAACGACTACCATAGCTTTGTACCCAACCGTGGACGGTAAAGGTATAGCCTTCTAACTGTTCGGCGAAATACTCAACCATATCGGAACGTTCAAATTCCCCATGTACCAAGACATCCATTCCCATTCCTTCCTGTAAATCGACGCAGTAGGCAATGTGGGCATCTATAGCAGCTTGGTATTGTTCCTGGGTTAATTCTCCTTTACGCCAGCGAGAACGAAGTTTTCGTACCTGTTGAGTTTGGGGAAAAGAACCAATTGTTGTCGTAGGAAAGGGTGGGAGTTTAACTTGTTGTCTAATTCTCTCTTGATAAGGTAAACTGCGAGCAAAATCCTTAGCAGTTAAGGCTTTGAGTCTATCTCGAACGGATTGATTAGCAGGGCTAAACTGATAGAAAGCTTCCCAATTGGAATCAATTAAGTCTTGTTCAATCCTGGTATTTTCTCCCGATATAGTTCGTGCCAAAAATCTCACTTCTTGCAGCTTCTGTTCGGCAAAGCTTAAAACATTGCGTAACGGTTTGGGGAGTTGCTTTTCCCTCGTGGCATCGTGGGGAACAAATTGCAAAGATGCCGATGGTTGTAGAGAAATATTGGTTGCTAAAGTTTGAATGTCAGATAACAGAGGTAAAACTTTATCGGTGCGAATTTGCCAGATGTTCCGCGCATCGACAATACCTACTCCTAATCGCTTATCTCGTGGGAAACCATGCTGTTTGATTAATTCCAAGTTATTTCCACGAGTAAAATCCAAACTAATAGCGGCAACGGGTAACTT
This sequence comes from Pleurocapsales cyanobacterium LEGE 06147, assembly GCA_015207585.1. GTDB lineage: Bacteria > Cyanobacteriota > Cyanobacteriia > Cyanobacteriales > Xenococcaceae > LEGE-06147. Next base: position 42,983 of record JADEWQ010000039.1, read on the forward strand.
AATTACCCAAGGATAAGTTTTACCCAAGTCATCAAAGTAGGTAACTAGATGCAAAGGTATTCCTACTCTAGATAGCAAGTCATAAGTTGACTCGAAGGCTTCTTTTAAATCTTCAGCATTGCCCAAAACCAAAGCAGGTTCGTGCATCTGCACTTCTTCCACTCCCAAATCTTTGAGGGCAGTAAGTAATGCCAGATAGCGTTCTCCTAGTTGAGAGATAACCTCAGACATAGGTACTTCTAACCGACTCAAACGCAGTAAAGTCATCGGTCCTAAGACAATCGGAATTGCCTTTTTTCCCACCAGCTTTTGGGCGCGAGAAACCGTTTCTAGATAGTCGCCAAAATCTGCTGGCAGCAAATCGGAATTGATTTCTGGTACGAGATAGTGATAGTTAGTATCAAACCATTTAGTCATTTCTAGGGCAGGAATTTCCTCTTTTCCCCGCGCCATGGCAAAGTATCTTGCTAAACCTGTAAGTTGCTGAAATCTTTGAGGAATCAATCCTAAACGAACCGTCCAGTCTAATACGCGATCGTAAAGAGTAGCATCGCCAATACCAATGCGATCTATCCCTGCTACTAACTGAGTTTTCCAGCTTGCTTCTTCTACTTCTCTGATAGTTTGTAGTAAGGATTCTGCCTCAAGTTTTCCACTCCAAAAAGCTTCTAATGCTTTCTTGACTTCACGGTTTTTACCAATACAGGGATATCCTACTGTTGCAGTTTTCATTTTTTTCCTCAAGCAAGATTGATTAATAGTTTACAAAAATGATTATCATTCTCAGAAATTAGCTAGAATACTATAACAAAGCACATTGTTCTGTCTACTATTTGCTTGATGTCTTATGTAGACTTCAGCATTTTTTTTCCATAACCAGGGATGAATGAAAAGTTTCCAAGATCTAAGCGCAGTGCTTTCACTGCAATTTATCTTTTAATGATTTGTTTGGTTAAAATGATCGCGATCTCTTCGAGATCGCGACTAAAATGCAGCCGTGAACTGCTGCTAAAGCAACTGTCCAGATTACATCCTTAACAAAAATACTCCACAAAATTGTCGAACTAAGTTCGTGTCCACCCATTAACTGGGCGATCGCTAGAATACTGCCTTGATAAATGGCATATCCACCCACAACACTGGCAGTTAACCAGATTAAATAACCCTGCCAGTTATAACGACTAAATCTTGGTCGCAGTGTAACTAGCCAAGTAACTAACAGTGTCCCAACACCCATGGCTATTCCCCAAGTAAAAGACTCTAAAGTATGGGGATATTGACGGATAGTAAAACCATAGAGTTGATTGGCAAACCAAATACTCATAGCACTAATTAGTGCTTTTTTGCGAGTTAAGGTATTACCTGCCACCGCAGCAAAACTGACTAAAGGCACATGGGGATAGATAACACTGCTGGCACTACCAACAGCAATCAGGCAAACCTGCCACCAAATACTATTAGCGATGGCTTTCCAAGATGCTTGCCATAAATTCAGTCGAGATAAATCGGAATTTGTGGGAGATTTTGTGGAAATAATGAGGGATTTACCAGATTTTTCTATTTTAGATTTCATTTTTCTTTTCTCCTAGTACGGGGAGAATAGAAGTTTAAGTAGAGACATAGCATGATATATCCCTACTAAGAATTTTCCCAGACAAAATTAGGAATTCGGGCAATAATTCCCTTTTTCAAAGGTTCGGGACGTTCCGCCCAAAGCATTACACCATCTGATTTTTGACAATACAACTTGGCACAATCTAAGACAGCAGCAGAAGTGGCAGATATACTGTTCGCATCATGACTTAAATTGCCAAACACATAAGTAAACTTGCCAGGTGCAGCAAAAGCAACAACACAGGAATGACTACAAGCACTCATACACTTTACTGATTCGATGGTAAAGTTCTTTGATTGCGACCAATCTTGGGATTGTTGAGTTAGTTTTTTAAAGAGTTTTTGTCCTCCGCTAATACCAACTCGTTTATTATTTTGCCAAACACTAGCGCAAGTAGAACAAACTAAAATTTTATGCTGAATTTTCACAGGCAAAATTATCTTTAAAATAAGGTTTTGTAGACTTTTCAGTGCAATTATATCTGGGATAAATTGGCGAGTATACCTTACAATCAAGATGCTGTTTTTCGACCCTTGATATTTTTTTCTAAGATTTTAACCTACGAAAAAACAACCTTGGCTATTTCCTTAACTGCGAAGGAAAAGACATTAAAAACAGATGATTTTTGAGTAATTAATGAGGCTTGGGTTTAATATAGCAATCCTATTTTAGTTGTGAATTAAAAGATGGAGATCGGGTGTTAGGTGGTATTTTTTTTGTTCCTGACTCGGTGTACGGAAGTGACCCGTCGTCAATCATGCGCAGCTTAGCGAGCGTTCTTATTCCTGACTCCTAAATAGTGTTAGAAGTTTTCACAAATGATTCGGAACTACTATAACTAACTGGTTGTTTGTCGTAGCGTAGTTAAAAAGAATAGCTTAAGTTTTAGAACTAAAAGATCTTCAAACATCTGTATCTCGCAGATATATTAATTGAGTTGGCTATTTGCATCGGCGGGCATTCTGACTAAGAGATTGCTTATTAGATAATCTCATCACAGCTGCGGGACAGTGTCGGATTTACACCGAACTTTCCCCTTTACTTCTAATGGCTGTTCCCCACTAGAACCGATTACTTAGTTTTAATCATAACTCTAATTGAATTTATTGAAACAAGAAATTTATCGTGATTGGTTAGGCTGCATTTTATCCAATCTGAAGATAGCGCGATCGCAGCTTTACTCGTTCAAATTTACCATTACTAATAAATGATATTTACGCGATTGTCCTCAATCTGTCCAAGCAATTTATAATCTATTTTCACTAAAGGTTTGAATCGGCGGACCGGGTAAAATTCTATCCCCTTCAACCCCGATGGGAATTCCTCGCATCTGACGTAGAGCATTAATCGATTTAATACAGTCACAGCCGAATAATTTTATTACTGCTTCACTCTCTTCTTCGGTAAATTCTAAGCTAAATGATTATTGCCCGTACAATTAGTGCGATCGCAATTTAGATTTACGTTGAATGTTTTTTGAGTTTTTTTGCAGGAGCGAATTTTGTTCTGTCTCTCTAGCCTCAGCTCGTGAACACAAAAAATCCCAAATTTAATGTTGTTATTGTAGGGGCTGGGGCGGCTGGAGTTGGCTGTGGAGTAGTTTTAAAGAATTTAGGGATAGAAAATTTTGTCATTTTAGAACGGCATCAAGTAGGTGCTTCCTTTAGTCTTTGGCCTCAACAGATGCGATTTATTACTCCATCCTTCCCCAGTCACGGTTTTGGACTGTTGGATCTCAATGCAGTAGTCTTGAATACCTCTCCTGCCCTCAGTTTCAGACGGGAACACCTTACGGGGAAAGAGTATGCCTTTTATTTGCAAACAGTAGCAGATCATTTTCAACTTCCCGTAAAAACAGAGACTGATGTGCAAAAAGTTGAAGCTTTACCTAAAGGTAAGGGCTTTGTCATCCAAACTTCCAGAGGGGAATTGCGATCGCGCAGTGCCTCAGCTTCGCTGAGATCGCAGTTTGTGATTTGGGCAGCAGGAGAGTTTCAGTATCCTCATTTAAATCCTTTTCCAGGGGCGAAATTGTGTATCCATAATTCTCAAGTACGTTCTTGGGCAGATCTTGAAGGAGATGAGTTTATTATCATCGGTAGGCTATGAAAGCGGTATGGACGCAGCGATTAATTTGATAGCACTGGGGAAAAAAGTACAGGTATTAGACCGCACGGGCATCTGGGCAAACTTAGATTCAGATCCTAGTATTTCCCTATCTCCTTATACGCTCCAACGCCTGGAATTAGCTTACTGTACGGGTCGGATCGAGCTAATAGGTAAGAGACTTGCAAGTAAATAAAATACCAGCTAGTTGGGGATAATTGTAATATCCTATTTGGGTAATGTTTCAGACCGTTGCCAAAAGGGTTGATAGTATTTTAACTCGTCGGGTAAAACTTTAACTTCTTTTTCAGAGGTGGTTTCCACCAAATGCACAATTGGTGCGATTCCTTTCTTTCGTCAGATTGCTCGCCCATTTTAGAGCAGTTTCCACTGAGTCTAAAATGGCACCATTCCAATAGTTTTCGCTCGTCTGCCCAACATCTTTCAATCGGATTATACTTGCTGTGATAGGGAGGATAGTAAATCAGTCGGATTTTTACACCAATTTCCTGGGACAACTCGACCATGGGTTTAATGAATTGGATTCGGTCACTCGAGTTGCTGCGCCCCCATCGAGGTTAATCACCCATTCATCGAGTTCTGTATTTTGGGGTTGATTTTCGTACCACCAAGCCGTGAAACAATCGACCCCAAAATCGCTCGTTTCGGCAGACTGCCCCATGTAAATCGACAATTTGTCTCCCTTCTCAAGAATCAATGCCTCCCGTACCGCTTTGGCACTAATGGGAGCATAACAAAAGCTGTTCACGAGCAATTTTGCTCGGAATGGTCAAAAGAAATAGAATCAGCTTTGCCAAAGCAGCCTACACTAATTGTGTGCCTTGACAGTTAAGACCGTTCCCTCACTGGTGCTTTGTCGGCCGAACAAAAGCTTGGTTCTGGACTGCAACGGGGATGACATTGGCGAGGTGAGAAGCTCACCATCCCGTTTAGGAGACTCAACAGCCCGTCAATCCAGGCAAGGTACACTTCTCGTTCAAGACAGGGTGTCAAGGAGTGCCAATGGGTACAAAACAGCAGTCTTCCTCAACGCTAGAGCCAATTCCTTCTCGTGCGGCGGGGATTGATATTGGTTCCCAAACTCATTGGGTTTGTCTTCCAACAGACTGCGATGCCAATAAGGTGAGAAGTTTTGGCTGCTTGACAGCTGATTTACATGCATTAGCAGATTGGTTGCAAGGGTGTGGCATAAAGACTGTGGCTATGGAATCAACCGGAGTTTTTGGGATTCCTCTGTTTCAAAGCTTGGAAACGCGCGGCTTTGAGGTCAAACTGGTGAATGCTCACCAGGTCAAAAGCTTGCCTGGTCGCAAAAGTGAGCTACTGGACTGCCAATGGCTGCAACAGTGGCATAGCTATGGTTTATTGGCAGGGTCCTTTCGTCCGGCAGACCAAGTAGGTGTCCTACGCAGCTACATTCGACAGCGGGATCACCTAATCAAGAGTGCCTGTGTGCAGATTCAACGAATGCAGAAGGCATTGACCCAGATGAATGTGCAACTACACCAAGTCGTCAGCGACTTAACTGGTACAACTGGCATGGCAATTATCCGAGCGATTGTGGCAGGAGAACATAATCCTCAGACACTAGCT
>JADEWQ010000040.1 GCA_015207585.1 Pleurocapsales cyanobacterium LEGE 06147
ACTGTACCTGAAAATCGCGATTTGGGGATAGTTAAATCCCCTCGCCCGAAACGAGCCAAACTACCTCTCGATTTATCTCCTTTTCCCTCTTGACAACTAGCTTTCACGCTTAACTTGTCACTAATAGCTATTGGGTATTAGGTGGAACTCTTAGGAATCTTTATTAAAGATACCTGTTTTGGCGACTTTAGTTTACAAAAAGTTATGTTATCATTTGTATTTATAAAATAAAATTATTTTTGGGCATCGCTAACCCGCCAACTAAGCTTGAGGTTAAACCAGAAATTCCAGAGAGTCACTGCAGCGATCGCGATTAACTTGGCTATATATTCGTTAACCTCCAAAACATTAAACAGTAAATTAACAAGCAAAACATTTAAAAATAAACCAGAAAGACAAATTAGATTAAATTTCAATAATCTTTTTAGCCTTTTGTTTATTCCTTGTTGATGACGAGAAATATCCCCAAAAGTCCAAAGATCATTCCAGAGAAAGTTATTGAAAATGGCTACTTCTGATGACAAAATCGTACTGCGAGTCAGTCCGAAACCCAAAACTGTCCGCAATAGATAAAATATGCCTATATCGACAAACACGCCGCTAAAGCCGACAATACCGAAGCGTATAAATCGCTTGAAAGGCCACAGATCGAAGCGCAACCGCAACAAATGTTGGATATATTCAATATATTGTTTCCAGGTAACCTTACTTGCCCCTGCTTGGCGTTCTTGGAAAACATAACCGACTTCACCAATCCAGCGAATGCGACCTCTAGCAGTTACTTCAATTAAAATTTTATATCCGACTGGACTGAGAGATTTGCCTACAATGGCATCGCGGCGCACCATAAAATAACCACTCATGGGGTCGGAAAGACAACCGATTGCTTTTGGTAAAATAATTAAGCCCAGCATCTGTGCCCCACGGGACAAAAAGCGACGGATAATATTCCATTCGCTGACACCGCCTCCTTCGACGTGACGGCTAGCAACAGCTAAATCTGCTCCTCTGTGCATTTCTTGCCATAGTTGGAGTAATACCTCTGGTGGATGTTGCAAATCTGCATCAATTACTCCCAGTACCTCTCCCCGCGCTACTTGCCATCCGCGAATAACTGCTGTCGATAATCCTCTTTCTCGTTCCCGCCGCATAACCTTTAACTGTGGATATTCTAAGGTCAATTCTTGAGCTAGTTTCCAAGTTCCATCAGGACTGTTATCATCGACGACAATCAATTCATATTCTTCTGGAATGACACGATCGAGCAATTGACTCAAAATTTTGATAATTTCTTGGATATTATCTCCTTCGTTGTAAGTAGGAATTACCAAAGAAAACTTAAGGAATTGGCAGTCCCGTGTCCCGTCGACCAAAAATGGGGATTTGGGAATCTTCAAAAGACCAGAAGGAACGGGCATAAGGGGTGAATAATACTTCATAAAAATCCTCGTTTGGAACCGCCTAAGAAGACACCAAAAATTATTGGTGTCGATCTTGGTCGTAGCTCGATAGCTGCTACCAGTACAGGAAAAACTTGGGATGGAGAGCTGCTTAACCGTGTCAGAGATAGGTATAGTCGAGTTAGAGCCAACGTTCAAGCTAAACGCTCTCGGTCTGCTAGACGCTTGCTGAGAAGGCTCTCTGGGCGCGAACGTAGATTCCAAAAATGGCTCAACAATAATATTTCTAAACAGCTTGTCGCTGAAGCCAAACAACTTAATGCAACATTGGCTTTCGAGGATTTGACCAAGATTAGGCAATCCCTCAACAAAAAACTTAGAAGCAAGACTGAGAGAAGAAAAACCAATAATTGGGCTTTCTATCACCTTAGGCTGCAGGTTTTGTATAAAGCAGCTCTTGCTGGAATCTTTGTTGTTTTTGTTCCCCCTGCATTTACCTCGCAGATTTGTGCGAGATGTCACCACATTCACCCGCTCCCTAGAAAATCCTATCGCAGTGGCAAGAAGTTTAAATGTGGTAACTGTGGTTGGGAACATGATGCTGACGTTAACGCAGGTATGATAATTACTCAACTTGGGGGTGTTTTTGTATAAAGTATTCTAATTTCTAAGTTCTCAATAACCGCTCTATTTTGACCAGTTAAAATTGTTTTTTTAAGACTTGTCGTACTTGATTACTTTTCTGTCTGCATCTGTAGCAGGAGAAACCCAAACTGGGCGATCGCTTTTTACCTAGAGAATAAATTGATGAGGTACAGTCAAAGTTTTATTTGCCATCTTTTTGCTGCCTTTTCAATCCAGATTGCAACTAACAGCAAGCAACTGGAAATAATCGAAATTAGCGATCGCCTGATTTATGCAAGAGATCTTATAACTTAGAAATAGGGCGATCTCGTGGAGCGAGTGCTGCCGCACCGCGCCTATCCCGGCAATAGTTAAGGCGACAGGGGGTAAAACGCTAGGATACTTAAAGTAGGCAAAACTCTTTTTAAGTTTCTCCAAGCAGTTTCTAGCAGATTACCGGAAGTAATTCAAGAATCTAATATTGTTAAGCTAATATGCCAAAATATTTAAATAAAGCTCATTATTAATATTCAAGCTTGTATTTACAGGATTGAACCGATCTTTGGAAGAATATAGTATAAAATCAACTTGCTAATGGCTGCCAAACCAGCAATACACCGTGAAGAGCATGTTTTGATTGTCGTAGACGGCAAGGGGCAAAAAGAAGTTATCCTCGAAGAGCTTACCTATTCTCTAGGAAGAGGACAGCAATGCGATATCCGTCTTAACTCTCAATTCGTCTCGCGTCATCATGCTACCTTGCTCAGACGAACGCGGGAAGATGGCTACGATTATTACCGAATTATTGATGGCGATTCTGAAGGAAAAGTGAGTGTTAATGGTTTGCTGGTTAATGGTCGTAAAGTTTTATTTCACGACCTCAAAGATGGCGATAAAGTAGTCTTTGGACCGCAAGTAACTGCTGTATATCAACATCGTCAGTATGATGTATTTCCTACTGTACCCCCTGACGACCCGTTTGATATTACTTTGATCGATCCTGCTATGATCGATGGTGACGAGTCAGAAGATCGGATAAATTAACTAAAAATAAAATAAATTCATAATCCTTTCAAAATTTAAGCTACTCTTCATGAAAATGCAAATTAAAAAATGAACTCTTGGGTAGATGCGATCGGTCAAGAGCGAGCAGTTCAACTATTACAACAGGCTGTAGCCCTCAAGCGAATAGCTCCAGCTTATTTATTTGTAGGTGCCTCAGGAATCGGTCGTAGTTTAGTTGCTAAAAATTTTACGCAGCTTTTATTTTGTGCCGATCTACCAAAAGATAAACAAATTTCTGTCCGACAAAAGTTACAAACAGGTAACCATCCCAATTTGTTATGGGTACAGCCTACTTATCTCGATTGCGGAGAATTAATTTCTGCCTCACAAGCAGCCGCTATTGGATTAAAACGAAAAGCACTGCCACAGATCAGGATAGAACAAATTCGCCAGATTCATCATTTTGTCAGTCGTCCTCCCCTGGAAGCTTCTCGGTTAGTGGTAGTCATCGAAGATGCTCAAACTATGACTGAAGCAGCCGCTAATGCTTTACTCAAGACTTTAGAAGAACCAGGTAAGACAACATTAATTTTGATTGCACTAGATGCAGACTCTCTATTATCTACCCTTGTCTCGCGTTGTCAGCGTATTCCTTTTTATCGCTTGTCTCAGCTCAATCTGCAACGGGTATTAAAGACGAAAGGTTATGAAGAGATTTTAGAATATCCAGAAATATTGGCGCTCGCTCAAGGTAGTCCGGGAGAAGCGATCGCTTCTTTTGAACAACTCCAAGCAATTTCCCCGGATTTACGCCAAAAGTTATTACAACCTCCTAATTGCTCTTTAGATGCTCTGCAACTAGCTAAAGAGATCGAGCGACAATTAGATATTCAGACTCAGTTATGGTTAGTCGATTATCTACAATATTATTATTGGCAAAAAGATCGACAGCAAAACATGATGAAACAATGGGAAAAAACTCGTCAATGTCTCCTCAGTTATGTTCAACCTCGATTGGTCTGGGAATGTACTCTATTGATGTTATCGACAGTAAATAGCTAAAGCTGGAGTTAATTTGCTTTATTTTTTAAAATTTGAACTGTATTTTTGCTCTCTTGGTGTTGATAATAGATAATACTAATTATCGTAAAACCAATTAATACCATCAGAGCAGAAAAGATTGCCGCTCTTTCAAACATTAATTTTATTTAATTTAATTAATCTAAACTTTATTTTCTTCTTAATTAACCCTATCTGACCTGAGTTATTACACGGATCTATTTTCCTAAAAAACTAAGTTTATTTACGTATTCGCGAGTAAAATTACAATTTTTTATAAGTAAATTTCTAAAATATTTATAAGTTGATATTTAATGCTTTTTAGATTTAAATTGTTTGAATGAGAAATAAGATATTAAATTATTTATGGCAACGAAGCGATCGCGATTGGTTAATTGGTTATGACAGTCAACAATTGCATCATTTAACCAAAGAATTATTGGTAGAGTTAAACCAATTAATTTTAAGGAAAAAAAGACCTCCACGAATACTTATAGCAGAAAATAATCCTCTACAATTTCTTGCCTTTTTCTTAGCAGCCGTTGCCGCTGACACTCATGTCTTTCTTGCTAATCCTCATTGGGGAAAACAGGAATGGCAACAAGCCTTCGATCTCATTCAACCAGATTTAGTTTGGGGAGAGAACGTTCGCTGGCGCGAGGGGAAAGATGGGGAGATGAAGAATACAAAGGATAAATTACAATTCCCAGTTACCCATTCTCCATCTTTAATCATGATTCCTACTGGGGGATCGTCTGGAAAAATCCGTTTTGCCATGCATACTTGGTCAACTTTATCGGCTTCAGTAGCAGGATTTTGTCAATATTTCGCTCGCAAACAGGTAAATTCTTGTTGTGTGTTGCCTCTATATCATGTTAGCGGTTTAATGCAATTTTTGCGTTCTTTTTTGACTGATGGCAAGTTAGCAATTTTTCCTTATTCAGCTTTGAAACAAGGCAAAAAACCAGAGATCGATCCTCAAGAATTCTTTATCTCTCTGGTGCCGACTCAACTACAATTTCTCTTACAATCCGATCCTAATTGGTTATCTCACTTCCATACAGTTCTATTAGGGGGAGCACCAGCTTGGCGATCGCTCCTCGACACTACCAGAAAACATCATATCCGTCTAGCACCTACCTATGGGATGACAGAAACGGCTTCCCAGATTGCTACCCTTAAACCAGAGGATTTCCTTCAAGGTAATAACAGTAGCGGCCGAATTTTACCCCACGCCAAAATATTTATCCAAAACGAGACGGGAGAGTTGTTAAATACTCAAGAAATGGGGAGCATCACCATTGAGGCTGATTCTCTTTATCTCGGTTATTATCCCCATCTTTCTGCTGAGAGTAAATCAACCTCCTTTACTACCGACGATCTCGGTTTTTTTGACCCTCAAGGTTATTTGTATATTGTCGGTAGACGCAGCCAAAAGATTATTACTGGTGGAGAAAATGTTTTTCCCGCAGAAGTAGAAGCAGCTATTCTAGCCACTAATTTAGTTGCGGATGTTGTTGCGATCGGTTTACCAGATTCTCAGTGGGGAGAAGTAGTTATTGTTGTCTATGTGCCCAAGAATTTAAAGATTTCTACTACTTCGATCCAACAAAAAATTAAACTTCAATTAAGTAAATATAAACAACCTAAATATTGGATTAGGGTTAATATTTTACCCCGTAATGAGCGAGGAAAAATTAATTATCAGCAAATAACCTATATAGCTTGGGATTGGCTAAATAAACAAGATAAAAGAGACATAATGCCTGAGTTCTGAATAAGGATATTTATTGGGACTAAAAGTCAACAATCAGAATTGAGGAGAAATTTTTCTGAATTTCTGATTCCGCGTTCTTTTCCCACCTTTAAGCTTATACAAAACTGAGGTTAATTAGTATTAGAGAGCGTGCTTACGGTGGCGATAAACAACTATTCCAATTAAACTGAGGGAGAACAGAGAAATAGTACTAGGTTCCGGCACTTTTGTCGGGTTAGAATTAACGATCTCAGTATTACTAGCATTAGTATTAGGCTCAAGCGTAAAAGCAGAGTCAACAACTTGAGATTTATTATCTCCGTCGAACTCAGTCTCAGCGGTATCAGCAACTTCAGGATTATCACCATCAGTGTTAGATGGTGTAGAGTTAGGGACTTCAAGTCTATCGGGAACGAAGCTAATAACTTCAGAGCTAGTTAGGTCTTTTTTTGTTTCGGAAAAAATAGAAGTATATACTAAATCTGGTGTATTGTTTGTCTCAAAATTAGTAAGCCAATTGCTCTTGCTCTTTTCAGTAATTAGAGAAGATATGCTGACTATACTTTCATTTATCCAACTTAGCTCGGTAAATTTTACCGTTTCATGGGTGTAAAATGCACTTTGATAGGAAGATAAGGGCAAGATAGGGGAAGTGAAAAAGACGGAGTTAATGATTTGAGTTCTGCTAGATCGCGATCTCCTACTGACTAACAGCTCATCAAAGTTTAAGTTGCTATTTTCTGAAAAGAAAAAATCCGAGCGAACTTTGTCAAATCTAGCCTGAGATAATTTAAGAGTAGTAAATTTTTGCTCGTTAACAAGAGTGACAAAATTTTGAGCATTAAAGAGCGGTTTGAAATCGATCTTTTCATTATTTTGCCAGAGCAATTTTTTCTGTTTCTGGTCTAATAAATCTATAATTGTGGGTAAAGTAATCTCATCTAGCAAAGAAAATTTGTTTGATACAGTCGTCTTATTAGTAATATAATTAGGAGTAATAAATTTTTTACCCAAACCCCCGTTACCGAACTTGTATTCTAAATTTTCTTCTGTAGAATTTTTCAAAGAAGTAAAATAAACATTATTAGCAGTACTAGCACTAATACTTAAAGATATAAGTATTGTTGTTAGGGTTATAAGCGAAATTTTAGTTTTTGGTATCAATGAAGAGTTTAGATTAGACATATATTAATGCTTAGATTTTTCTTGATTGCAATTAATCATAAATTAGACTTTGGATAAACTTCAAGTTACAGATATTTTTTTAATCCAAAATTTATAAAAAAATATATATTTAATATATACACGCAAATTTAATAATTCAGCAGACAATAAAGTTATTTATTTAACACAATCTTCATGAAAAAATGGCAACTCGATTTTCATAAACTTCCTTTAATAGATAAACAACCAAATATATGGGAATTACTGATCTGTGAAGATCGCGGTTCAATTATTTATGAAGCTCGCTGTCCGCAATCTCAAGCTAATTCGGATTGGTTAGTTACTCAACTACGTCAGGCTATAGGGGAAAATCGACCGGATATAATCCAAATTTTTCGTCCGCAAATTTTAGGTTTATTAACGATAGCGGCAAAAAAACTAGGAATTGAAGTAGAGGCAACTAGACGCACCCATGCATTGAAAAAAGAATTAAAAAAACGTGCCAGCAACTATACCAGCACAACACCCAACTATAATCCAGTTGCTTTAGAAAAACCCCCACCACAAGCTTTACCAGAAAATCTCTGGGGAGAACAATGGAATTTTGCCAGTATTGGAGCTGGAGATCTAGTAGAGATGTTTGGCGATCGCCCCATTCCCGTAAAAGATATGCCAGAATCTCTCTTACCGCTTAATTTGGGTATTGCTTCTACTACATTCATTCCAGGAGTAGTAATTTACGGAGGAAGAAATTCTCTTCAGTTAGTGCGTTGGTTGGAAAAAGAAAAACCCGTATTTTTGAATTATATTCCTACAGAAGTAGGACAATCGGGAGGATTAATTTTAGAAACAGGATTAGTCGCTCGCTGGATCGTGGCTACTTTTGAAGATCGAGAGGTAGCACAAGCGGCTCAAAATTATGAACAACGCAAACAAGCAAGTCAAGGGCTACACTTTCTATTGGTGCAACCCGATAATTCGGGCATGACTCATACAGGGTTTTGGTTACTTAAAGAAGAGTAGAGTTCTTGCGTCAACTAACAATATTCGAGGAAACGGATCCGTTCGTCAGCTTGCAAGCCTTGTTCTCCGTAGGAATTGCTGAGCAGAGTAAGTTAAGCTCATTCCCCGCTGTTGTTGCAGGGATTTTACCGCAAAAAATGGGTTTAAAGCCTTGCCCTTCTAGGGCAACAAAGTGGTAAATTATCTTCAAGTTGGTCTACTCCATCCTGTGTTCGTGGGAAACAGGTACCCAAAATAACCACGTAAAGCCGAGAGTAGCACTCCTAGGCGCGAACAACCTCTCTAAAAACGCATTAGTAACTATCAATTTCAAAGAACAAAATTTTTGGGTAACATAACATACAACATATTCTTTGATGATTATACAAAATTAATTGAAAGGATTTTATATTTAGTATATTTAGCCACTTATTATAAGAAACGAATAATATTTCTTGGTGGAGAACATACGCTAACATACCTTATTACAATTGCACAGTCAAAAGCACTGCAAAATAAGATAAGAATTATTCACTTAGATGCACATCATGACATGAATTCCTCTGCAATTTTAAAATATCAGCCAAATCATGCGAAGCCAAATCACGCGAATTTTATCTCTTTTCTCTATGGACAGAATAAGCTGCTCTAAGTGGAGATGCTTTATTTAAGGTAACGTTGAGCAATAGTAATATGAGGTTATTCTATGATCAAAGAAGGCAAACACAGCGATCTACGCGAAATTAGTTTATTTGACGAATTCAAAGATTATCGCCAACAGGAAATTGAAGAGAAAAGGCAGCGATCGCTCCTACGACAAAACCCTCAGACTAAAAGGCTATATTCGCGCGAGCGAATCTACTAAAAAATTAGAAGCCACCTTAAATCAACTGCGATTGGCACTATGGTTGGGAGGATTCACCGCCTTATTTTTGATTAGTATTAGTAGTATTTATCTAACTCAGCAAGCTTTTAAGCCAACACTTCAAAGCTTTCAGCAGCTAAAACAGTTTCTAAGTGAAACTTCTCACGAATTACGCAATCCCTTACAAAAATTAGCTTTGCTACAGAGACTTTATTAAGCCATCCAGAACAAATCAAGACAGACTCGGATCGCAAGAAGATAGTAGGAAACAGCGAGAGGGACTGGGATTGGGATTGGCGATCGCTCAAGCAATTGTCAAACAGCACGGCGGCAAAATTACTGTTAGCTCTCAGGTGGGAGTAGGTAGTTGTTTTTAAAAGTAGTAAAAAAAGAGCGTTGATGGTGGTTTCCAGAATTTTTTAAAGCAAGTCAATCTACCAAATCACTCCTGAGTAAAAATCTCTGATTTCTTTATCTGCTGTGATAATTGAAGCTTGATTACTGCTAGCTAATCCTACAACAACTTGATCTACTGGATCTCGATGAGTCCATTCTAGTTTGACACTTTCTAACCACAGATCTTCATTAATAGGGACAATACAAACAACACTGGACTTTTTCAAAGAGGCGACGTACTCGTTAAGATTAACTCCTAAATCTAGTTTTTTATTCTTGATTTTGATGGCGATTTCCCAGATAGCGATTGATGGAACGAGACCGTTTTTTTCCCTTTCCATCTGGTTACAGACATCTATCGCAGCTTGAGAAAGCCTATCTGGATCTAGACTCCACCAAATCAAAGCGCAAGTATCGAGGACAATCTTCACAGTTCGCCCCATTCTTCAGTTGTGGGAGTCGTTAAATCCTCGAAATACTTTACTTTACCGCGCATTTGCCCAAATAACTGTTCTGTTGACAGTGAATTGCCGTATTTAGAAATTTTTACTACTGGTTTTCCTCGATCGGTTACTATAAGTTCTTCCCCTTCTGACTCTACAAATCGCAAGAACTCAAGCAGTTTGCTTTTAAGTTTACTTTTAGAAACAGTTTTCATGATGTCCATGGTCATGACTGTGATCATAGTCAGAAGATATCATATTTCCTAAAATACCGATTCCTTAATCCTAGAAATTGGGTTTATTCAAGCGCGGTTCTGTAACAGTCAAAAAACATGACTTTTTCGTCGAAGCGATCGGTCAAGAAACACATCGAGCGATCGCATTTATGTTCGACCTTGTTGAGATTTAGTTAAAAAAGTGCGATCGCAAGGAACGGGTTCGGTGTTAGAAATTGGTGGAGTAGCTACCAATCAACCACAGTCACCGTCTGTTCCCGTACACGGATGGGGATAAGCTTAAAGTACGATTCGTTCTGTAAGTTTTTGAATTAAAGCACAAAATTAATTATTTGTCCCGAATTTGTCACTTTAAATCATTTAGCTTTTAAAAATAAAATCATATTTATGCAATTTACAGACAGCAAGAAGGTTTGGGATTGGGACTGACGATCGCTCGAGCGATCGTCGAGCAACACGGCGGTAAAATTACTGTTAGCTCTCAGGTTGGAGTAGGTACTTGTTTTCGAGTCTACCTTCCCGCAAGCAGCTAGTTCGACCCGACCTAGTAATATTTTTGGTAATATTTTTGGCGATCGCGTCAATCCACTTCGATAATTAAGTTTACTAGACTACTGAAGATAGTGGCGATCGCTCGTAGTTGGCTAGCAGATCGGCAGGATCGCGATAAATGGCGATACAACCAGCTTCTCTCAACACTATCTCTGAGAAACCGCCACAAAGAACTCCAACGGTACGCAGAGAAATTTTACCAGCTGCTTCGGCATCATAAGGACTATCACCGACAGCGATCGCTTCTTCTGGTTTCACTCCATCAAGTTTTTCTAAAGCAGCCTTAAAAATATCGGGATGAGGTTTTGACTTTTCGACATCATCAGTGGAAGTTGCAGCCTCTATCAAGTTTTCAATTCCTAATTTTTCTTTATAGTAGGCGATAGTATCTTCCTTAGCAGAAGAAGCGAGGACAATTTTTAATCCATCTTGTTTTAAACGTTCAAAAAGTTCCGGTACCTTTTCAAAAGGTTTCGCTTTGGACAGAAGATTTTCTTGATAATATTGCTTGCGGTAATCGGCTATTTTTGCGCCTAATCTTTCAAATGCTTCTTGGGAAATAAACTCGGGAATTATTTGTTCGCTACCTTTGCCAATTTGTTGACGCAACTGTTCGAAGGGAATCTGGTAACCATATTTTTCAAAAGCTTTTACCCAAGCCCGAGCGTGAAGATCTACTGAATCAATCAAGGTACCATCGATATCAAAAATGACTGCTTTAAGCATTAAATTTATAGTTTTCTAAAGTAATTTGCTCTAAACTTATTCCACAACCGAAGATGTAGAAGTTGTCAATTGCTGTAGAAATTTACGGATTAAACCAATCGTCACTCCTGGCAATTCCAGTTGAGGAGTTAAGCCGACATCGTCGATCTCTAGGAAACTTTTGATATATTCGGGGTTTAAACTAGCCAATCGTCTGCCAATTTCTGGTCCGGTAAATTGGGATTTGCGTCCCCAAATAATTGCTGTCGGTGTTTTTAGCTGCTTAATGTATAAAGATAAATCGAAACAGAGATCTCCGCGCACAAAAGAGAGAGCGGCATATTCGGCATTCGGCTGCTGTGCCGATCTTAGATAAGCATCCACAATTTCTTGATATACTCGCTCTGGATGAGCAAACTGTCTATTTTCCAAAAAGCTACGAATTCCAGTTGTTGTAGCCACCCCCGTACTATAAAGAATCCGGTCTAAAAAGGGAGTTTTAATTATTTGAGCAAAAAAGCTGCGAGTGTAATCTTCGCCAAAATCGGATAAACCGGCTGGCGTAGTCAGAATCAGACACTTAAATAGATCGGGGCGTTCTATAGCAGCGCGAATAGTAAAAGCGGCGGTTAAGGAAGAAGCCACCACCGAAATTGGCTCATGGCAAGTTTGTTCGATAAACTCGACGATTGTGGTAATGTAATCTTCAATGCGATAGTTGCGTTCCGGATGTTCTGAACGACCCCAGCCAATTAAATCTGGTGCCAAAACGCGATAGTCGGGAGCAAAAGCTGGATAGACTTTTGACCATTCATAGGCAGAAGAACCCCCACCAAAACCATGCAAAAATACCATAGTGGGTTTTTCATTATTAATTTCAGTTCCGCTATTGCGCCAGGGTGTCTTGGTAGGCGTGTAATAGACCATGCGCCCTAAGGAGGTTGCAATTGATTTGGTTTCGACTCCTATCGGTTCAATCATCTTCTTCAAACCTCTTCAAATAAATTATCTCCGTAAGGGACTGTCTAAAGTCGCCCAATTTAGTTACGCGATCGCCCCTTCACTTTGTGAGTCCCTTCCGCGTCTTTTAAATCTATGTCTCTCCGTTTATCTTTACCTCTTCTTCGCTTTGAGTAGCAGACTCATTCTCCGGCGCTTCTTGACTTCTTACGAAATCTAAACCTTCAGTCACTATTCCCTGAGGATCGGTTGCTGGATCGGCAGCAAGATCTTGTAATGCTTCGGCGTTAGTATTGGGTTTGACAGACGGATTTTTATTTTCTCGAGACATAAATTTTAAAATAACTCGATACACTTCAGCATAGATAAATACTGAGTAACAATTTCTCCATCTTAGGATTGAATTTTAATCTTCAAACACGCGCTAGTCATGGGAATAGTTACAATTCAGATAGCATCGAAGCGTAGACAAATATAATTGTGCTTCTGTTTTTTCACAGACAAACTGCTCCAAATGTGGAAAAGCGATTGTAGTTATGTCAGTTCAATCAGAGAGAATCGAGCATCAAATCGTTCATGCGATCCCAGGAAGGCTTCGCTTGAAAATTCCCCATCTGAGAAGAGATGCTGGCTACGGTGATAAGTTGCAGCGATTGGTGAAGTCTCTCAGCGCAGTCACAGATGTGCGGGTTAATTCTGCTAGTGCTTCAATGATAGTGTACTACAATCCCAGAAGCATTGAGAGCAAAGTAATACAGAGAGAACTGGCAATCTGCGTTTGGCAAGCCGATAGTAACGGCGCGAGTGCGATCGAATCTCCCGTAAAACCCTTAACAGAAACAATCGAACAACCCGATAAAGTCATCGAAGTGGTTTCTCCTGTTGGGAAACAAACCGAAGATGATGTTTCCACTACAACAGATCGGACTATTGAAATCGAGACATCTGAAGAATATTTATCTCAAAGCGATCGATTTCCGATTGACGTAGATCTCGAACAGAAACTTTTTGAGGTTGGCATTCCTGCTTCATACATACTACAACCTCTCAATGCCGAACTTGAGAAGTTTGAAGCTGAAAATGAAAAAAATACCGAGTCCCAGCGTATTAAAGTCAATCTTGAAGCTTTTCTCAGAGAAGGAGGTTTCTCGATCGAAGGGAGAGCCAATGGTTGGTTCAGAGAAATTTTTTTTATAAATCCTTTTACTGGCAAAAAACATTACACTCCCTGGATTCCAATTACTGCTGTGGGGACAGCCGAACTAGAAGCAACCGTTGTCGATGAAACAATTAATGTTAATCTCATCAAATTGAGCGTTTCTGGCGAGTCGGGTAAATGGTACAAAGAATTAGTCAAATATGCTTTTGAGTATCTCTTCAAAACCAAGCTGATAGCCAAAATTAACGAGACTTTATCTAAATTTGACGGTGCAAAAATCCAGCAACTTTTTTACGATCTAAAAGTAGATGAAAAACTACGGGAACGCAGCCAGGAACTAGGTTTGACTTCTGAAAAGGTAGATGAGTTGTTGGAGTTAGTCGAGGTACATGCTCGAATATCTAGCGATCGCTTGTGGCTATCTGTTCACCTTTAAATAAGGCAGAAGGCAGAAGGTAGTTAAAAAGCGGATGCAACGACCTCTCCTTAACTGTTCTCCACTTATAGAAGAGGAGGATTTAGACCAAAGGGATAAGTTATAAGTTAAATCAGTTACCAGTTATAGGTGTTGGATGTTAGTGCGGTTCATTGAGCTTGAAAAGACAGAAGATTATAATAATAAGGCTACAGTTACTGGAGCGTGTTATAAGGTAATAAAACACCTTTAATAATGAATCCAGGTTTACACTACCCCATCTTCGGACCAGAAATTCATTGTCCTCATTGTCGTCAAACTATTCCTGCTCTAACTTTGACGGATACTTATCTGTGTTCCCGTCATGGAGCTTTTGAAGCCGATCCCAAAACGGGAGAATTAATTCACCTTTCTTCTGGAAGACGTTGGCGACGCTGGGAAAATGAATGGTATCGGCAACACACTCATCCAGATGGGATACGCTTTGAAATTCACGAAGCTTTAGACCGACTTTATACCGAAGGTTATCGAGCAACGAAAGTAATTATTGCTAGTCGATATCGGGATTTGGTCAGTTCCTATTTAGAAAGAAGTCATCCTTGGCGAGAAAAAAATGATAACAAAAATCCCAAGCTCTATGGATTGCCAGTCGTGTTTAGTCCAGATCCGTCTGAAGATCCTTGCTGGGAAGTAATTAACTTTTCTCTCGAGAAAGAGCCAGGAGCACCTTTGCGCTACCCTTATTTTCGTTTATTTGAGTAATGCACCACGCTTCAATCCGGACGGCTAATATCCATCGGGCGATCGCTTTTTACGAACAACTCGGTTTTATTGTCAAAGAACGCTTTACTACCGGCTATACTCTCGCTTGCTGGCTAGAGGGGTTGGGGGGAAGAATCGAGTTGATCGAAATTCCCGAACCAAAACCCGCCCCCGATGCTTTTAGCGACGAACATTATGTGGGCTACTATCATCTCTCTTTCGATTTAACCGAGACTACTACCAATTTAACCGTCTGGTTAAATAAGCTCAAAGCAAGTTTTGACGCGGCAGCTCAATCCCATTCAGAATTTTTGTCACCTTTAAAGGTACTCTTAGAACCGACTCAACAAATTATTGGCGATCGCGTCTACGAAGTTACTTTTATTGCCGACAACGATGGTCTTCCCCTAGAATTCATCCGTGTTTTGGGGACTGTTGCCAATTGACTAAACCAATGGAAGTTTACAGTGAATCCACTCCAAATTCCTGCGGGCGATGGCGAACTGCTGTATAAGCCTTAACTGGAGGCAGTTCTGGTTGCCTCAAGAACCAGTGTTCTGAGGCATCAGAACCATAATTAAACCCGACAATCACGACATACTCATTCCTGGGTTTATAGGTGTCAATTACGTTAAAAAATTGAGCATATTCGACAGCTTGATCCCTTGCTGCTCGTGAAAGGGTCATCATCTTCCAGGGATCGCTGCCTTTTGCTACATAATGAACTCCTTTGATGGCCGACTCGCTTTCTGTGATTGAAAAGTTGTTGCCCCCAGCATGCTGAATATCGACGACTTTGTGAAGATAAAGATAACCCCGACCAGAGCGCTGAAAGAACTTCCATGCCTGGGCACTAAACAGAATTTCGCATTGCTCAATGATGTTTTCTGCGATTTCAACCCTCAGTTTACGTTCCGGTGTCATCTCATTTACCCGTACGACAGTGGTCAAATTTATTTCTGTCATGCTAACAAAAGGCATGGAAAATGGGAGTGGGTAAACCGCCGAAGTACCGTAGTAAAATGAATGCAATACTCAGCAACGGTTGAGTGATTTCATCAGCCTGGCATCTAGGCTAGAAAAAACAAAGGAATCATTCGCAGTAAAGTGTTTGTGGGGCAATGGTTGGCAATGCGATCGCCTATATAAAAAATCCCTGAGCCAAACTCTCTACAGAGTTTCAATCTGCTTTAACATATCTTAGGGTAATTCCCTTACTCGTCGATTGAGTTGTCGGAGAAAAAGCGATCGCTCTTGCTTTGGTTGGAAGCATTCATCATGTTTAGAAAAAATCGGGCATCCAGGGTTCGGAGCCAGAAAATAGCAGCGTGGCTATCGTCAAAGCTTCTTTGGTACTTTGCAGATAACCTACCAATTTTAGCTGAACTGGAGTAAACAAGCCTGTATAAAGAGAGGCCAAACCTCTTACATCTAGTTGGAGTTCACCTTTGCCTCCTTTAAATACTTCTCCTCTTCCTCGAGATACTTTTAAACAAAATTTGCCATTATTATCAGGAAAAAAATCGTCTTTAACTTCTAGGTGCAACTCGACTTCCACTCCCAAAGGATATCCTCTTTGGGATAAAGCAACAGATACGTCAATTATGCGCAGCAGCCAGTATGTTTTGCTAGTGATTTTGGCAGTTTGCTCTGGCAAGAATAGCAATTTTTCTTCAATTGGGGAACCACGCCACTGCACTTGCTGAACTTGGGAACGATGATCTGCTAAAAAAGTCCAAAAACTGAGGGCAGCGGCGGTCGTAAGTATTGTCCAATCCTTAATGTCAATACTCAAGCCCTCAGAAGTATCGTTTTGAGCAAATAAGACGTAACCTTCCGGTTCCCGTACGGAACCAATTACATAAGCATAAATTTTTTGCTCTTGTGGTGGTTTAATAATTCGGCTCCAAATAGCTTGAGGACGAACTAAGTTTCCGTTGTTGATTCGAGCCTGTTGAGCATAAAGTCTCTCAAAAATTTCATATTCATCGGTGTTTATTCGCTGCATCGAGAGGTTGCGTTCTCGCACATTAATCTTTGCCGTATCTAATTCCCAGCGACAATAACTGCCTCCCTGTTCGTATCCTACTTTTCGATAAAGTGCCTGAGTGGCAGCATAAAGAACTGAAATGGGGATTCCCAAACTATGAATTTCTTGCAGCGCGTATTTCATTAATTGATAAGCCGCTCCTTTTCCCCGATATTCGGGTGCTACACTAACGGCAGCTATTCCCTTCATCGGTACCGACTGACCACCATACCACTGTCCCATGGAATAAATAGCCAATCCACCAATAACTTGCCCTGATTGGCAAAGAAGACGAAAGTTGTTACTACCAATCAACTTGAAGTAATACTCGCTGTCGGCAGGAGTACTGCCAAAACACTGAGCAACAATCTCTTTGAGCTGTTCTTGCTCTTTAGAGTTGGAGAGAGGATGATATTCAAACTCAGATGCCACGATCGATTATTTTTATTACACGGTGGGACAGCACCCGCTTAAGCGGGAGCGAATTATACGTCTTCACAAGCAAGCTGCTTTGGGGTCAGACTTTTAGTAGCTGTTGTCTGGACAATAGAGGAGAGAGCCCATTTTCAATAAGAGAATAATGAACTATCCCCGACGCCCAGCTATGATTTACTTAAGCCAAGACCGTGTTCTTCTGAATATCTATCCATAAAACGGATAAAGCGTTCCCATTCTTCTAAAGATTTCATAATTAAGACGGCTTCAATTGCTGTTGGTTTGCCGTTAATAAATTTTCCCTTAACTTCTCTAGTAACAATTTCTCCCTCTTCGTCAATCAAATACATGCCAGTAACTTCGTCGGTACTTTCGTTGCTGAGAATGTTGGGAGAATCAAAATAAAAAGTAGCGGTACCGCTATTACCCGTACGGGAACGGGTGACTCTGATATCGGGAATTACTTCTTCGGTTACTCCTCTTGAAAATTGAATTTCTGCCATAATTTATCTTTTCCACTGCTTAATAAGACTATGTTTCATCATCTCATAGTTAATACTTTCTTGCTCATTCGAAACTATCCTTACTGAAGATGGATCTAATGTTTATTAAGAAGGAATCAGAATACAGTACGGGCGATGCTGCTTTCGCAGTGAGATTAAGTGCGCGCGCCAGCCTAACGAGCGAACTTCAGTGCCCCTACGACTTCTAATTAATGTTAGAAGTTTTCACAAATAATTTAGAACTGCTAAATAGCAAATTTAGCGAGCGCAATATGAAACAATATAAGGTAATACTGGAGAAAAAGCCAATGAATAGAGGAAAAATTGTTGCTATTATTACCGGAGCTATTTCTATTTTAATTGCCTTAATTTATCTAGTGCTAGTTCAATTATTAGACATGCGAGGGGAAATGGTTCCAGCTCCTATTAGTCAACTGAGCAATTGGAATAGTTTTTTATTCTCAATTTATTTTTTTTAGATTGACCAAAAAAAAGCATTGTTTTCTTTCTTTGAACTTTAAATTTTAAACTTTTGTTTTAACCCTGTATCTCATGCAAATGAAAACTGCTAATCCTGCATCGATCTAAATCACAAGCAAAACAAATTTAAATGAATATAAATAAACAAGTTAGATTCTGCATGAAACCTCTGCATCAATTGCTTGTCGCAGGAATTATTAGTAGTTTTGTCTCAATTCATCAACAAGATTTATTGGCTGCTAATAGTGCTATTGTCTCTCAGCCAAAAGAAAACCGAACACGACAAACTGATTATGCTTTCCTCGGTAGCAACGATATTATCAATCAAATCGAACAATACGAGAACGGAATTTCTTGTTTTCCGTCAAATAAAGACGATCGCTATCAAAACTGGATTAACCGAGGCATTCATCTCCAAAGATTAGAAAAATATCAAGAATCAATTGCTTGTTTCGATCTCGCTCTGACTTTAAAACCAGATTTGGAGCAAGCTTGGTATCGGCGAGGGTTAGCCCTAAGTCATTTACAGCGATATCAAGAAGCATTCTTAGCTTACAAACAAGCTTTGGCTTTGAATGGGGAAGATGACAAAATTTGGTATAATCAAGGCAATGTACTCAAACAGTTGGGCAAATACAAGCAAGCGCTCGCTGCTTACGATAGAGCTATTGTTCTTAATCCCGAATCTCATCTTGCTTGGTATCATCGGGGCAAGGCGTTAGAAAAATTGGGTAAATATGAAATGGCGATCGCTGCGTATCGCCAAGCTTTAGATATTAGTCCAGATTATTATCTTGCTTGGTACGAACAAGGATATTTATTCAATAAACTAAAACAACCAGAAAAAGCTCTTTTGGCTTACCAGCAAATTGTATTAATAGAACCAGATCAATATGTAGCTTGGTACAATCAAGGCAATATTCTTTTGTCCCTAGCAAGATATCAAGAAGCGATCGCTGCTTACGATAGAGCGATCGCCATCAACCCAGATTACTATCGAGCCTGGAATAATCGAGGTGCAGCTCTAGAAGAATTAGACCAAACCAAAGAAGCTCTTAATTCTTACAACCAAGCCTTACAAATCAATCCCGACTACCACACTGCTCTCAATAACCGTCGCCGCTTACTACTAGAACTCAGTAAAAATAGAGACGCGAAATTTCGTGTCCGTGCAAAAGTTTATTCATTGGATAGTCGAACTTATTCATACAGCCAAGACTGTCTGACTGGTTCCCAACCAACCAGTTCTTCTTCTTTAAACCAAAGCTCGATTTCGCGACGAGCCGTTTCAATGGCATCAGAACCGTGAATTAGGTTACGTCCAATGCTCACCCCAAAATCCCCGCGAATAGAACCTGGTTCTGCATTAATAGGATCGGTAGCACCAATAATCTTTCTGGCGGCGGCAACCACATTTTCTCCTTCCCAGATCATTGCAATTACCGGGGCAGAAATGATGAAGTCGACTAAACTACTGAAGAATGACTTGCCTTTGTGGACATCGTAGTGTTGTTCTGCCAGTTCGCGAGATACTTTCATCATTTTTAGCCCTACCAAAGTAAAACCTTTGGCTTCAAAACGGCTGATGATTTCGCCAACGAGATGACGCTGTACTCCGTCGGGTTTGATCATGATGAATGTCCTTTCCAAGATACCCTCCTAAAATATTTACAAATTGTCACAAAACCCAGATTAACTCAGATTGTTGTCTTTTTACTCGTTACTTTTGTTTAGTAGTCCGCCACAGAAATTATGACGGGTAATTTTTGTCCCCGCGTCTCCGCAAGGGAAGGATGCGGCGGTGCATTCTGCACTTGTAAGCCCCGCGTCTGAAGTACCTTGGACTTCGTCAATCGCAACAAGCTTAAAATCATTGTGGTCTACTACTACATTCTGAGTGGCGTTCTATGGCAAGCTGAATTAAACGGTCTACTATTTGAGGAAAAGAAACTCCTGTGGCTGCCCATAGTAGGGGATACATACTCGTAGCGGTAAACCCGGGTAAGGTATTAATTTCGTTGATTAATATTTCTCCCGTTTCTTCAACATAGAAAAAGTCTACTCTAGCTAATCCCGCCGCATCCACTGTAGTAAAGGCTGTGAGAGACATTTCTTGAATGTGAGCGACGACTGCATCGGGAATGGGGGCAGGTATGTGTAATTGGGCTAATCCTTCTGTATATTTTGTTTCGTAGTCGTAAAAATCGCTTTTGTAGGTAATTTCGCCGACAATAGAAGCTTTGGGATAATCATTACCTAAAACGGCGCATTCTAATTCTCTTGCTACTACTGCTGCTTCGACAATAATACGGCGATCGTAGCTGGCAGCATTATCGAGGGCAGTTTCTAGTTCGTCGCGATTAGAGACTTTGGCAATGCCTACCGAAGAACCTAAATTAGCTGGTTTAACAAAACAGGGATAACCTGTAGTTGCTTCGATTTCGTCGCAGAGTTTAGGAAAAACACAGGGATTAGACCAAATTTGAGAGCGATTTATCCCCACATATTTTACTTGTGGTAAACCAGCCTGAGCAAAAGCCATTTTCATGGCAATTTTATCCATTCCTAATGCCGAACCCAAAACACCAGAACCGACAAAGGGAACTTGCATCAGTTTGAGCAAGCCTTGAACCGTTCCATCTTCTCCATTGGGACCGTGAAGAATTGGAAACCAAACATCGATCTCCGAGTAGCCAGTAAGGCGATCGCCTGGGGTTAAAGAAGAACAACCAGCCACTAAAGATAAACTAGTAGAGCGATCGGTTGAATCGGACAGGTATTGGGGGTCGCTTTCTTTTAACTGCAAGGCTTTGCCAGATGCTAAAATTTGTTGAGCAATTTCTCGCGATCGCCACGTACCATTTTTGTCTATATAAACTGGCAGTATTTCATATTTGGTAGTATTTTCTTCTCTAGCCAAAGCTTGCGCGATCGCTTTTGCCGAACTAATGGAAACTTCATGTTCTCCCGAACAACCACCAAATAACAAGCCAATTTTTGTTTTCGCCATTAATCTCTTACCCCAAAAATCTTCCTTCGATACTACATCATGTTTTTCTATAAGGGCTGGTAACTAAAATAATATTAGTGATGAATGAGGTCTATTCGGTTAACTAAAATGCCAAAAGCTATCTGGAATGGTTCGGTTTTAGCAGAAAGCGACAACTGCGAAGTCGTTGAAGGAAATTATTACTTCCCTCCCGACTCAATTAATCAAGAATATTTTCGCGAAAGCAATACTCACACTACTTGTCCTTGGAAGGGAGAAGCAAGCTATTACACTATCGTTGTTGATGGGGAAGAAAACAAAGATGCTGCTTGGTATTATCCTCATGCCAAGGAAAAAGCTAAAAATATCGAAGGATACGTAGCTTTCTGGCGGGGAGTGAAAGTAGAAAAGTAAGCATTTTAACTATGCTAAGGGTGTATTACGCACCCTTAACAAACATCTGCAATCGAGTTAATCGCGCCACGATTCTCTTTTACCCCGAATATAGGCTACTGCATTTGTTTCTTGCCAGAGGGTGCGATGTTTTCCGGATAAACGGGAAGATTGAATTTGTTGGGGAATCATTACAACTTTACCATTTTCGACTCTAACATCTAGTCTGTCGCCAGGTTTTAGTTTTAGAGCTTGTCGTACATCTTTGGGAACGACAATTTGATATCGTTCTCCTAATTTGGCAATTGTCATATTTTAATTTAATCTGTAGTCTTGCATTGTGTCGCACTAATCGAAGTGCTGACATCGCCAGTGTAATCGCCACTTCTAATAATTCCTAAACCCAGAGAGATAGCAATACACTTCTTAGCTTGCGCGCCATCAATGTTGTAGACGACAATTGTACCTGCGCTGTTAGTATTGCCCCGAGGAGAAAAAGTAATTACAGGTGTACTATAGTTGGTTTTAATCGCCACTCCCTTTGGTAATGTCCGCTCGCTTAATAGACAGCCACTATAGTTGCCATGAGCATCCGGAGAAGAAACAGTAATTTTTCGATTAGTCGTATCTATTCTTATTTTACAGCGTCTTCCTCTACGTATAGCTTGCCTTTGCGCCTCTCTAATTGCCCCTTTTACGCGTGCCGAACCTTCTTTAACTCTATTTTGATTGAGTAAACCGATAAAGCTAGGAATTGCGATCGCAGCTAAAATACCTACAATTATTACCGTTAAAATCATTTCTAAGAGACTATAACCGCGATTTTCACTGTTTTTTTGAGAAGCATGGTTCGACAGCATTGGCAATTGTCTCGTCCTGCGGTTATAGAAGGAATTGCTTTCTTGACAAAGTCAACTTTAATTTATTCGTTTTAGCGCGATCGCCTCCCGATTCTAATCCAGAAAAGACAAAAGTACTTCCTTGTTTTCAAGGAATGTAAATTTTCTGAGGCAGTTAATTATTTAACAAGCAATTAATCGATAACTCAAGCTCTTACAAAAGCTAGCTTGAAAACAAAAACTGCGGCTAAAATCCACAGTACCACTTGAGTTTCGTGAATTTTTCCCTGAAAGGCTTTGATTAAAGGATAAGTAATAATTCCCACTGCTAAGCCATCGGCGATCGAGTAACTTAAGGGCATAATCAGAATAGTGAGAAAAGAAGGAATGGATTCGGCAGGATCGTCCCAGTAAATGCCGCGAATACTTGCCATCATCAATACGCCGACAATAATTAGAGCGGGTGCAGTAGCAAAGCTGGGAATGGCAGCTAAAAAGGGAATAAAAAAGATAGATAAGAAAAATAAAATAGCGGCAAAGACAGCAGTGAAACCACTGCGTCCTCCTTCTGCAATCCCCGATGCCGATTCTATATAAGTTGTAACTGTAGAAGTACCAAAGATTGCCCCCCCAACCGTACCTACTGCATCTGCCAAAAAAGCTCGCTCTACTCTAGGAAATTCGCCTCGTTCATCGATATAGCCTGCATTAAATCCCAAGCCAGTTAGAGTCCCGACAGTATCAAAAAGATCGACAAAAAATAGTACGAAAATAACACCAAACAACTCCCAGATATTAGTTTGCCACGCCTGAGTTAAACCAACAAAAGCCTGACCGACTAAATCCCTCGGCCACTGAGGTAAACCCAAAATTGTCTCCGGCCAGGGAGCAATTGCTAAAATCCATCCCAATAAAGCTGTAGCCAATATTCCCCACAAAAGTGCTCCAATAAGACGGCGAGCGACAAAAGCAGCAGTAATGATAATTCCGGCGATCGCAACTAAGGTAGTCGGTTGAGTTAAATCTCCTAAAGTTGTCGTCGTTGTCTCTGAAGGAATAATTATTCCCGCACCACTCAAAGCAATATAGGCAAGAAATAAACCAATACCTGCAGTTGTTGCTCGCTTAATGCAGTCGGGAATAGCCTTAACAATTTGAGTGCGCACTCCAGTAACAGTTATGGCTATAAAAATTAGTCCCTCAATAAAAACAGCCGCCAAAGCAACCCGCCAGTCAATACCCAAACCCAACACCACAGAAAAGGCAAAATAAGCATTAAGACCCATTCCAGGTGCAAGAACAAAAGGATATTTGGCATAGAGTCCCATAATTAGAGAAGCTATAGTGGCCGAAATTGCCGTGGCAATTACTAATTCCCCAAACAAATCTTGGGACTGTTGCAGAAAGATTGCCTTCGATAGAATATCGGGGTTAACCACCAAAATGTATGACATCGTGAAGAAAGTGGCGATCCCTGCCAAGATTTCTCTGCGAAAATTAGTTTGATGTTGAGGGAATTGAAAAAAGAGTGCGAGAGCGTTTGTCTGTCGAATAGGTGGAGAAGATTGGGATTTTCCTTCGGATGTTGGCTTAGTCACTCGATCGAAGTCTTGAGTCATTTTTTTGGATGGTGTAGGCAAGAATTGTTTCCACCCTAGGTAATATTATTATCAAAAATAGTATTTGGGCTAACAATTACAGTAGTTTTGCCTTAAACACCTACTGGCTCCTGTAAGGGCGATTGGACAATCGCCCCTACTCTTGACTGATAACTGCAAAAGTTTATTCCCATTACCCTTTAACCGACAAGGATTGGAGATAGGCATACCAGTCATTCATTCCCTGTCCCGTACGGGCGGAAACTTCAAATATCTTTGCTTGGGGAGCCATTTGTTGCAAAAAAGCGATCGCCTTTTCTCTGTCAAACCCTACTGCTTCGGCGATATCAATTTTATTAATAATGACTACCTGCGCCGTTTTGAACATAGTGGGATATTTGAGCGGCTTATCCTCACCTTCGGTTACCGATAGCAAGACAACTCGTAAGTCTTCACCTAGGTCATAAGCTGCAGGACAGACTAAATTGCCCACATTTTCGATAACTAAAACATCTAGGTTGTCTAAATCGAGTTTTTTGATTGCCCGCGCTATCATATCTGCTTCCAGATGACAGGCATCCCTCGTTGTAATTTGAACTGCAGGCGCACCAGCACTACGCAAACGCCGAGCATCATTATCTGTAGCCAGATCGCCGACGATTACGCCCATACGTATAGAAGCACAATCTCTAAGCATTCGTTCGATTAGGGCTGTTTTGCCCGAACCAGGAGAGGAAAGAACATTAAGTACTAAAACATCTTTAGCTTGGAAGTAACCCCGATTGCGTTCTGCTAGTCGGTCATTTTTATCTAAAATTCCTTGGCGGACGCTAATAATGTGTTTTTGATGTTCGTGAGAATGTCCGTTGGTTAAATCGCGTTCTTTTTCTATTTCTGGATGTAAGTGTTCGCGAGTATGATTATTTATTTTGTTGCCATCAATAGCGATCTCATCAATTATGCTACAGCCACAATCTTTACACATAAGTTGAATTCTCATCTAAGTTTGTAGATTGAAAAAACTAAGTTCCTGACAAACTAAGGTTTTCAAAGTAGACGCGGTTTAAGATATTTCCAGTGAAGCTAACTCCAATTCTCTGCCTTTGAGAATATTAGTGCTAGTTTGATGGCACCGAGGACATTCGTAAAACAAATCTGTCGGGGTAAACTGCAAATCACAGCTAGAGCAATAGCAAACGACTGGAATGATTTCTAGGTTTAGTTTTGCCTCCTGTGCGATCGTTCCTCTAGTGACTACATCAAATGCAAACTCTAACGCTTCTGGTACTACTCCAGATAATTCACCGATGCGCATTTTAATTTCGTGAATTCTCTTTGCTTTTTGTTTGGTTGCCTGTTCTAGAGCAATCTCTAGCGTGCTTTCCATTATGCCTACTTCATGCATTGATTTTGTTTGTACAGGTAATAAATTTAAGATTTTTGTAATTGTCTCAGCCTTCTGTACTCTTGAGAGGAGCAACGCCCGCTGATTTCTTCTGTAAACTAAAAGTAAAGCTCAGGTGAATAATTAATATCCATGTCTAATCGCTTGGCTACTACTCAAAGTCTTTACTTGCGCAAACACGCAGATAATCCTATCGATTGGTGGTATTGGTGCGACGAAGCTCTCGAAACAGCACGGGAACAAGATAAACCAATTTTTCTCTCTATTGGTTATTCTAGCTGTCACTGGTGTACGGTGATGGAAGGAGAAGCATTTTCCGATGAGGCGATCGCAGACTACCTCAACGCCAATTTTCTGCCAATTAAAGTAGACAGGGAAGAAAGACCAGATATAGATAGCATCTATATGCAAGCATTGCAGATGATGACTGGTCAAGGAGGTTGGCCGCTCAATATTTTTCTTACTCCAGGGGATTTAGTACCTTTTTATGGGGGTACTTATTTTCCCATAGAACCTCGCTATGGTCGTCCTGGTTTTTTGGATATTCTCCAAGCAGTGCGCCGTTTCTATGATGTAGAGAAAGAAAAGCTACAGGCTTTTAAACAAGAAATTCTGACTAATCTACAACAGTCCACTATTCTGCCAGCAGCTGCACCAGAATCTTTAACTAAAGAACTATTACACCAAGGAATAGAAACCAACACTGCTGTAATCAGTCCCAACAATGTGGGTGGACCTAGCTTTCCCATGATTCCTTATGCTTCTCTCGCTCTACAAGGTAGTAGATTTAAGCGGGAATCCCGGTACAATGGTCGTCAATTGTCTATTCAACGGGGGCTAAATTTAGCCTTAGGAGGTATTTTTGATCATGTAGGAGGTGGGTTTCATCGCTACACGGTAGATCCTACTTGGACAGTTCCCCACTTTGAAAAGATGCTCTACGATAACGGACAAATTGTCGAGTATCTGGCTAATTTGTGGAGTGCGGGAGTTCATGAACCAGCATTTGCTAGAGCGATCGCCAAAACGGTAAATTGGCTCAAGCGGGAGATGACCTCACCAGAAGGCTATTTTTATGCTGCTCAAGATGCCGATAGCTTTTCTACGACCGATGCAGCAGAACCAGAAGAAGGAGCCTTTTATGTCTGGAGTTACGAAGAATTAGAAGAACTCTTAACTCCAGAAGAACTAGCCCAACTGCAAGCACAGTTTACCGTTACCCAAGAGGGAAATTTTGAGGGGACTAATGTCCTGCAACGTCTTCACCAGGGAGAACTATCAGCTAGTTTAGAAAAGGCGTTAGATAAACTATTTACCATCCGCTACGGCAAAACTTCGGCAGAAATAGATACCTTTGCGCCAGCGAGAAACAATCAGGAAGCAAGAAAGGGGAACTGGGAAGGTCGTATTCCGCCAGTGACCGACACTAAAATGATTGTTGCTTGGAATAGCCTGATGATTTCGGGATTGGCTAAAGCTTATAGCGTATTTAGAGAACAATTGTACTTAGATTTAGCTACTAAGGCAGCTAATTTCATTTTAGAAAAGCAATGGGTAGAGAGAAGATTTCATCGCTTAAACTATGATGGTCAGGCGAAGGTAGCGGCACAAGCAGAAGATTATGCTTTATTTATCAAAGCCTTATTAGATCTACAAGCAGCTTCTCCCACAGCCACGCACTGGTTAGAACAAGCAATTAAAATTCAAACAGAATTTGATGAGCTGTTGTTAAGTGTAGAGATGGGGGGTTATTACAACAATGCGGCCGATACAGGACAAGATTTGCTAATAAGAGAACAAAGCTATATCGACAATGCTACCCCAGCAGCTAATGGAGTGGCGATCGCCAACTTAGTCCGTTTGGCATTACTAACTGAAAATCTGGAATATCTCGAGCGAGCCGAACGAGCATTACAGACATTTAGTAGCATCATGGCGCGATCGCCCCAAGCTTGTCCCAGTCTCTTTACTGCTTTAGATTGGTTCGAGCGAGGTACTTTAGTAAGAGCGTCAGAAGAACAGTTAAATAACTTAATTTTCCATTACTTTCCTACTGTTGTTTATCGTTGGGAAAAAGATTTACCAAACGACATGCTAGGTTTAGTCTGTCAGGGTTTATCTTGTCTCGAACCCGCTCAAAACCAAGAACAGCTATTAGCTCAAATCGGACAAGCTAGTTCTTCGTTATGAATGGGAAAGAGGGAACAGGAAACAGTCAATAATTCAGTCAATAATTGATAATTATCAATTATCAGTTATTAATTGCTTTTTTTACTCTTGACTCCTGACTTCTGCTATATTTTCTAGCTGACCAATTATCGCTCATTTTTAACTGTTTTATTGCCGACGTTATGATTAAGTAGAGAGTCGGAAGTAGCAAAATTGTTAATTAATAGTACAAATGGCACAGATTAGATTGATGCATGCCAAGCTTCATCGGGTTAAAGTCACTGAAGCAAATGTCAATTATGTCGGTAGTATTACTATCGATCGAGATTTGATGGAGAAAGTGGGAATACTTCCTCTCGAAGAAGTAGATGTAATTAACCTCAATAATGGAAAGCGTTGGTCAACTTATGCCATTCCTGGTGAGGCTGGGAAGGGAGATATTTGTCCTAATGGTGGTGCAGCACTTCTTTGTCAACCCGGAGATATTTTGATTATCATTGCTTACGAACAACGCGATCGCGCTGAAATTTTGCTCGACGGACATCAGGCAAAGGTATTAGTTGCTGACGAACACAACTGCTGTCAAGACTTTTTATATCAAACTCTGACACCTAACCAAGATAAACTGGAATTTCAATCCTTATCTTTAATTACCGATTCTATTTAAGATCTTCTTGTCCCCGCGTCTCCCATCTCTCTATCCCTATCCCCGACTCTTAGAAAGCCAGCGACTGGCAATAGGCATCCTCCAACCCGTACCAAAAGCGCGGTCGGTAATTTTCAATCCTGGGGGGGCTTGTCTTCTTTTAAATTCCGCACGGGCAATTAAGGTCATTACTTTGTTAACTACTGCCGGAGCGTGACCGGATTGAACTATTTCTGGTTCCGATTGATGTTGGTTAATAATGCGATAGAGGATATCATCGAGGATTTCATAGGGTGGTAAGGAATCTCGATCTAGCTGCCCTGGTTTTAGTTCTGCGCTGGGGGGTTTATTAATTATGTTATCGGGGATAATCTCTCGATTGCGCAGCGCCTCTCCCTTGGCGAGACCGCGATTTAACCAGCGACTAATAGCATAGACAAGAGTTTTAGGTACATCGGCGATGACTGCCAATCCTCCATTCATATCTCCATAGAGGGTACAGTAACCTACCGCCATTTCTGATTTATTTCCTGTAGAGAGAAGGAGATAACCGAACTTATTGGCGATCGCCATTAACAAGTTACCCCGAATCCGTGATTGAATATTCTCTTCTGCTACGCCAAACTCCGTTCCTGCAAATAAAGGTTCGAGAATGCGATCGTAGGCTTCCATCGCTTCTTGGATGGGCAGTTTGTGGCTGTTAATGCCCAAGTTGTTAATTAGTTCTACTGCATCGGTAATCGAATGTTCGGAACTGTAAGGAGAAGGCATGAGTACTCCCAAGACATTTTCGGCACCCATTGCTTCTGTGGCGATCGCTGCTACCAAAGATGAATCTATACCTCCACTCAAACCAAGTATTACTTTAGAAAAACCACATTTACGGGCATAATCTTTTACGCCCAACACTAAAGCAGAGAAAATTTCCTCTTC
Source organism: Pleurocapsales cyanobacterium LEGE 06147 (assembly GCA_015207585.1). Taxonomy (GTDB): domain Bacteria; phylum Cyanobacteriota; class Cyanobacteriia; order Cyanobacteriales; family Xenococcaceae; genus LEGE-06147. Next base: position 28,923 of record JADEWQ010000040.1, read on the forward strand.
TTCGGTTTTCGGTAGGGGTGCGCTCGAGGCTGGCAATAAATCTCCTCGTTCTTCTGCAAATTCGACAATAACTAAATCTGACTCGAAGCCTTTAGTGCGACAGACTACCTCTCCACTACAATTTAACCCAACGCTATTGCCATCAAAAATCAAATCGTCATTTGCCCCTACTTGATTGACATACAGAATCGGTTTCTGGTAACGGCTGACCCCATGACGTAACATTGCTTCCCGTACTTTTTGCTTGCCAACACTATAAGGAGAGGCAGATAAATTAACGATTAAATCTACTCCTAAATTAACTAAATCTTCAATAGGATTGACTTGATAGCTACGTTTCCCCCAAAACTGTTCGTCATTCCATAAATCTTCACAGATGGTAACGCCGATTTTAATGGCATGTAAGGAAAAATAGTTACTTTGATAGCCTGGTTCAAAATATCTGTCTTCATCGAAAACATCGTAGGTAGGCAAGAGACGTTTGTGGAAAATTTTTTGTATCTTACCCTCATCTAGTAAAGCCACGCTGTTAAATAAAGGTTTTTGTCCTCTAGCATTAGCATCGGGATTCGGTTCTACCGTTCCGACTAAGGCTGTTAATCCTGGGGGCAACTGTTTTGCCAACTCTTGTAACTGTTGGAACAGGGAATCGACAAAACCTGGATAGAAAAGTAAATCGCGGGGTGGATAACCGCAAAGGGATAATTCCGGAGTTAGCAACAGACGAACTTCTTCTTTGGCTGCTTGTCGTGCAGCTTGAAGGATTTGTTGGGCATTATTGGAAATATCGCCAATAGTAGGATTAAACTGTGCGATCGCAATTTTCATTTTTACTCAGTTCCCGACGTTCACTCCGGCAAGAATATAAAGGTATAATAATTTCAAGCTATGGGAAGGCAAAAGCGAAAAGTACTGCCCTTGCCCAGTTCGCTTTCCACTTCCATGCGACCCCCTTGCAATTGGACTAAACGACGAGCGATCGCCAGTCCAATTCCGGTTCCGCCCGAATGGCTGCAACGGGAGCGATCTGCACGCCAAAAACGTTCAAAAACATAAAGCAGATCTTCTTTGGCAATACCAACTCCCGTATCACTTACAGCTATCCAAACTTGCGAGTGCTCTTTCCAAGCTTTAACTGTAATCGAGCCTTTTTCGGTATATCGAATAGCATTACCTAATAAATTAACTAAAATCTGTTCTAGGCGATCGATATCTGCCAAGACAGGAGGTATTTCGGCAGGAAAATCTAATTGTAAAATGGGACCTTCTTCTAATAATTGATCGGCAAATCTGTCGATCAAAGACTTTAATAAAGGACGTAGATTAACCTTTTGCAAATCGATGGATAGATATCCCGCTTCTGCTTTAGAAAGTTCTTGTAAATCGTGGATTAATCTTTCTAAACGTCTCGTTTCTCTTACCAAACGCATATATAATTCTGGTGATGATTCAATCCTGCCATCAGCCAACTCTTCCAAATAACCGCGCACTACTGTTAGAGGGGTTCTTAACTCGTGAGTCAGATCGCTAATTAGTTCCCGCCTTCTTTTTTCTACATCTTCGAGGCTACTAGCCATCGAATTAAAACTAACACTGAATTGATTTAATTCGGGAATTTCGCTTTCTGGCATTCTTTCTTCTAAATCCCCAGCAGCAAACTTTTGGGTAATTTCTTGCATTTGCTCTAATGGTTGCATAATTCGTCTTGAAGCCAAGTAACTCAAACCTCCTGCTGCTGTTGCACCAGCCGCTACCGACCAAAAAGCACTGTGATTCCAAGCATTATGAAACCCTTCAACTAGATAAGTACGAGCCGAACGAACAGTAAACAATCCTCTTCTTTCTAGTTGTTCGAGACGCAATACAAACATGCGCGGCGATGATAATTTAGCGATAATTAAAAAGCTGCTCAATCCCACTATCATAACGAGAAAATGGGAGAAAAATAAGCGTGTTCCTAAGCCTAGTTTCGGCATGAGTTCTATCTTTTTAATTTTTTGTTAATATATGATTCCTCTTCAGCCTACTCAAATACTTTCGTCTTCAAATTTATATCCCACACCGACAATAGTTTTAATAAAAGTAGGATTAGCTGCATCTGGCTCAATTTTTTTCCGTAAGCGTCTGATGTGAGTATCTACTACCCGTTCGTCACCAAAAAAATCATCCCCCCATAATTTATCGATTAGTTGAGTGCGGCTCCAAACACGACCGGGATAACTGAGAAAGGTAGCTAAAAGATTAAACTCTAATGTAGTTAGATCCAAAGTTTCTGGCGAGTGAGAGGTTAACTGACGGATGGCAATGTGCCGCTCTAGATCGACGGTGAAATGTTTAGTTTTATAAATATGGGAAGACTGTCCTCCCTGACGCAAACTTCTTCGCAACAAAGCTCTTACTCTTGCTACCAATTCTCTTGGACTAAAAGGTTTAACTAAATAATCATCTGCGCCGGTAGAAAGTCCAATAACACGATCTATTTCCTCTCCCTTAGCCGTGAGCATCAAAATGTAGGGGTCTTTACCATAATGTTGTTGACGAATGCGAGTACAAACTTCTAACCCATCCAAGCCAGGAAGCATCAAATCGAGGACGATCGCATCTGGTTGTTGCTGCTGAAAAAATTCTAACGCCATTAGTCCATCAGTAGCAACGCAACAAGAAAAGGCTTCGCTTTCTAGCGTTTGTTGAATCAGTTGAGCAATTTCTGGTTCGTCTTCAACAATAAGAATAGAAATGTTCGATGAAGTACCCATACTTTGCTATATCTCCCGAATTCCCAGCGGTAAATTGCCTTTTTTTCGCCCTCTAATTTTACTTTACAGATTGAGCATTCCAGTACTTCGACACCCTAGTTTAGGCTAATTGAGAGAAACGAAGTTAGCACGAGCTCATCTCAGAAAATGTTTGGATTTAGCTGAATGATCTCTCAAAATATTAGATATAGAGATTTTCTCTTGTAATTTTAATTATTATACAAAACATTTAAGTTTTTTTAAAAATTGTGATGTGATTCAAAGGAAAAATATTTAAAACTAATTTTCTTGGAAAAAAGGAAACACTCGTTTTGACAAAATAATAAATGGTATTCTATTACCAAGCTGGTAAGGGCTAATGATAAAGTAAAAGCCTTTAATAATGAACCTATTGGGTTAAAAATTATCTAAACAGTAAGCGGAGATTTAGTGCCACCCGTGTCTCAGACAGCAGCTTCTAATCGATTCTCCTTTGAGGAACGTTTACAGATTGAATATTTACTAGACAACTATTTAGAGAAACAAAATGAGGGGAAAGATGTGATTGATGGACTGACACAATCGCCAAAATCGCTTCCTCCTCGTTATTTTTATGACAGTAAAGGTTCACAATTATTCGAACAAATTTGTGCTTTACCAGAGTATTATCCGACTCGTACGGAAGCAGCAATTCTGCAGCAATACGCCGAAAAAATTGCTAAGATTACAGGCTCGTGTGAATTAATAGAATTGGGTAGTGGTAGTTCGACTAAAACTCGTCTTCTTTTAGATGCCTACTCTGCTTTAAATTATCCCTTACGCTATTTTCCTATTGATGTCAGCGGCTCTATTCTTAAAGAGAGTGCCTATAATCTACTAAAAGATTATGCGACATTACAAGTACACGGTTTAGTAAGTACCTACGAACGAGCACTAAGCCAACTCAAACCCTCCTCTCTCCCTCAACGAATAATCGTATTTTTGGGCAGTACTATTGGTAACTTTACCCCCTCAGAGTGCGATCGCTTTATCTCTCAAGTTTCCACAACATTAGATCGAGGAGATTATTTTTTACTCGGAATCGATTTACAAAAACCAAAGCACATCTTGGAAGCTGCCTATAACGATAGTCAGGGCATAACTACCGCTTTTAATCTCAATATATTACAGCACTTAAACTGGCGATTTAGAGGTAACTTTAATCTCGACTCCTTCAGTCACGGAGCTATTTATAATGAGTCTGCAAAGCAAATTGAGATGTATTTGGTTAGCCAGCAAACTCAAGTTGTTTGTTTAGAGACTCTCGATCTTTTAGTTCAGTTTACTGCCGGAGAAAAAATATTGACTGAAATTTCTCGAAAATTTGACCGACAAAAACTCAAAGATTATTTAAAAACAAAAGGATTAAAAGTAATTGAGAGTTGGACTGACTCTAATCAGTGGTTTGCTCTATTACTATGTAGGCGGGAAATAAATAAAAACGTATTCTAGTAAATTTACCTAAACTATACTAAATTTTCTTAACGTGTAGAAAAATTAAAGCAAAATCTTCCTAATTACGGTTAAGGTAGTGGAGTAAATTCTCCGAGATTCATAAGGAGATTAAAGTTTTGTTACCTCACACTCATAAACAAACCGATTACCTAACCAAGGTAGCTAAAAATATTACTCATTTTTCTATTCTACTCGGACTTAACTTCCTAGCTGTATCCGTATTTATTCAGCCTGCTTTTAGTGCGGAAAAAATTCGTCTGGTTTACGGACCACTAAATTGCACTCTCTCAGTAGATGCTCTAGCTACCTATGCCAAAACAGGAGAAATCACTCCAGAATTCAGTTTTTATGCTCGATTTCTCGATGAAAAAACCCTAGTTCAGTTAAGGCATTGGTTGCAAAAACGCTTTCACGTAGATCATGTCAGTCTTTACCGCTTTTTCCACGCACCTAAAGGAGAAACTTTACTTACCGAACTGGGAGAAGCGATTCAAACTCATTCGGAGCGCAATGGCTTTTATGCGCTGCGTTCTGCTTTGGTAGGGGCGGCAGCTAATCCTCAAGGCTGGACAATTATTGATGCCATACGCGAGTTTCCTACTGAACATCTTCAAATCGATACCGGACAGCTATTTAAGCTAAATAAGTTTTGGCAGGAATCGGTTGAGGCGACGCAGTCTAATCCCAACCATGGAGGGTGATAGCTTAATTTTTCTTTGCCTTAACGAGTATTTTCGAGCCTCATTGGCACGCCACCAGCAGGAGCGAGGGTAACACCGCATGGTAGCTAACTTTATTTCCAATTGCGCTAATGCTTTCCAGAAAACGTTCTGGTTTAAATTGTTTCGGTTCCGGATAAAGATCCTCGCGCTGGTGAGTTAAGTAGATGCTGCCTACGACTACCGTTCCTGGTTCTAGCTCGTAACCCAATAATTCCATGGGTTGTTGGACTACTCTGGGAAAAGTCAGCATTGCTACGGGGTAAATACGCAAAGTCTCCTGGCAAACAGCGGTTAGATAGGGTAATTTTGCTATTTCCATCGGACTGGGAAAGTCGTCCAGCTTCTCTAATTCCGCTAACAGTTGCTGGCGGACTTTTGGTAGGCGGTGAATCCAGTATAAAGCCCAAGCTATGGCCGTAGCGGTTGTTTCGTGTCCGGTCAACATCAGCGTCATCAACTCATCTCGCAATTGGCGATCGCTCGTTAATAGCTGCTGAATTCCTTGAGGATGATTGACATAAACGAGATTATTGCCAAAACCAATTACCTCCGCAGTAAAAAGATTGGGATGCTCTAAGGCTGCCTTTTCCATCAAACCGACAGGAGCCGCAATCCAATTCAATCATTGTACAAAAGGGAAGCTGCTTAATTTCGGTATTTGGCGGTGCGGCAGCACTCGCTGTGCGAGATCGCTCATTAGTTATTAATTTAGGTAAAGATATGTTTAAATATCATTATAAATTTTGAAAAATTTCCAGAGCATGCGGAGCGCAAACATTAAAGTTGTTCTAGATAACTGAGTAAATCGGCCATTTCTTGTGGGTTCGGTTGAAATTTAGGCATGGGTGGAGTTTTGCCACTCACTACTTGGTAAATAATTTCTACTTTAGACTTGCGTTTAGAAACGTTTTGTAAACTAGGCCCGACATTGTCATATGCTTGTAAACCATGACATGCAACACAGTTAATTTGGAAAATAGCATGACCCTTAGAAGTATCTCCTCTTAAAGACAAAACTTCTCTGACATAAGGATCGGAAATTTGATGCCAATAATTGCCCAAGCTGCCGATCCCGACAAGCAATACGAGCAAGGCAACTGCGAGTATCAGACGCTGTGCCCAAATGTTAGCTTGAACTAACTGGTTATTCACTGGTTATATTATGAGAATGTTTACTTAAGTTTACTTTGATTCATAAAAATAGCTTAGAATTTATAGACTTAGTAAGCAAGTCGATTAAATCGTCTACTGCTAATCCGTCTTAAAATACGATTTAACTTTAGATATTATGCCAAAGCAGTAGAACTAAAGGATGGTAGTCCAGTAGGATATACTCAGGTAGATAATTATTTAATTCGATAAGGAGATATCCGTGATTGAACCCCTACTTTTAGGTATTGTCTTAGGTCTGAGCGTAATTACCTTAGCCGGACTTTTTGTCGCTGCTTATATGCAGTACAAACGCGGTAATCAATTAGGAATCGACTAAATTTCATTTTAGTATCTACGGTTTGTAGTCCGTTCATCAACTACGGTGGACTATAAACCATTAATTTCTTGGCAAGGTACAATGGGCAACTGATTTTCTCGTGCCAATTTTTCTAAAAGAGAAAGATTAACATCCGGTTTTCCTACCAGGTGTAAGTAGGCTTGGCGACCACCATCTATAGTATAGGTTAACCTGAGATGAATATATCGCTCCGGTTTATAGGGTAAACGTTGTGCCCATTCAATTGCAGTAATTCCTGGCTTTACTTCGCTTCCTTCCCAATACATTTCTGGATAGAGGGCTTCGATTTCATCACCTTGTAAGCGATATAGATCTAAATGATATAAGGGTAGACGACCTTCCGTATATTCGTTAATTAAAGTAAAAGTAGGACTGACAATTGGCTCTGTTATATCTAACCCTCTTCCTATGCCCTGAATAATCGTAGTTTTGCCAGCACCTAGATCCCCTTCTAGGAGTATAACACTGCCTTCACTCAAAAGCTTGCCTAATAAAACTCCTAGCTGCTGAGTCGAGGAAGTATCAGCAAGAGAAATAATTACCGAACTGAATTTCATTTTTGATGAGCAAAATTGAGCCAAATAGTTATTATAGTTATTCCAAATAATTTCCTCGTAGTAGGTCAAACAGGAAATAGGGAACGGGGAACGGGGAACAGGAAATAGCAAGGCTTACGGTTTCTATTTGGAACGACTATACTTCAAAATAGGCTGGAAATAAAGCTTACACCCATTACCCAAAATAGCTAGACACACCCTACGGGAACGGGAACACGTACCTGGGGAAACAACAGGTGGCGTATCCTCAAGAAACTATTTGTTAGTAATACGAAATTTTTTCTCTATCTATATCCCGGCCTGTGACCCCTAATTAAGTCTCTCCTTACTTTTTCCCATTGATATTACATCTACAGAATAGTTTTTAATTTTTACTGCTTGGTGCGCTACCCAGTGCGTCTTTCGCCGATGTGAAGTCGCACCGCTTTTTACTTCCGTGCAGCAGTACTAGCGTTACTCGATGATAGTTTTCCAAGCTAAATAACACAAACTACTACTAACTAGTAACATAAATGGTACGACAAATGCTGCTTTGGCTTCGGCTAGATTCCAAATTTGGCTACAACCGGCATACAAAGTGAGAATAGCATAGCAGCAACCGAAAATCAGAAAAGGAAGTGCCAATATACTTAGAGGAAAAGAGATAATTCCTATCATTAATGCCATCAGTCCTACAGGAATAAGAAAAGCACCAACAACGAAAAAATCTGCTTCCAGATTGCCGGAGTTAGGGTAGAAAATTCGAATGAATTTACTAGTTACGACTAAGCTAAGAAAAGGAATAATACCGATCGCTAACAAAGGCAGCAAAGGAAATTCTGAATTTGGCCAACTAAGATAAGTACCGCCGACAAACCATAAATCAGCGAGTGCTCCATAAAAAATTCCCACGGCGATCGCCTGTCCCTTTTCTAAGCGAGAAAAGGCTGGCAGCAGTCCACCTGCAGGGTTGAAAAGGAAAAGGGCAAGGCTTGTCCAGGGATATTTAAATATTATGCTTCCAACACCACAAAAAAACCGATTTAATGGCTGCTTACCTCTATCTAAATTTTTAATTGCTTTTTTGCTTAAGCGATAAGCACTCCAATTCCCCTGAGAACGAAAAAGTTCTGCTGCCGTTTGTAAATTTTCAATCGCTAGTGCGTTTTCTTTTAGTTCTTGATAAGCTAAGCCTCTATAGTAGTAAGCTTGAGCATAATTGGTTTCTTGATAAAGGGCTTCGGTGTATGCTTTTATGGCCGATTGGGTGTAGCCGAGACGATAGCGGGCTCTTCCTTGGTAATAATAGGCTTTAGCTACTGTAGGATCGATTTTAATTACTTCGTAACAATCTTGTAGCACTCCTTGAGTATCTCCGATTTTGTAGCGTATTTCGCATCGTTTTAGGTAAGCATCAATAAAGCTGGGTTCAATTTCAATAGCTTTGGTAAAACTATCGATCGCTTGTTGATATTGTTTCGCCTGAGATTGTTGAATCCCCTTAAGATAAAAATTTTGGGCCGTTTCCGTCTGTTTTGTTTGTTGCTGTCGGTGCGAGCGAAACTCTCGATCGTAGCGGCGACGACGATTGGAGTCAGACAAAACTTCATAAGCCTGGGAAATAAGCTTAAATTGTTCTGCCGCTACTGGATCGTCGGGATTTAAATCGGGATGGTATCGACGGGCAAGACGACGAAAAGCCGCTTTGATAGCTTCGACCGTATCATCTGGCGAAACTTGGAGGATTTTGTAGTAATTTTCAGCTTTTCCCATATAGACTTGCTATTATCTGACAAAATCAATTTATTAGATCTATAATTATCTTTGCTTCCTGGTTTAATTTATAGCACTACTGCTTAGTCTAAATATATTTTTCCTGGTTTTGAGCTTGGTGAAAGCATTTACTGCTACAATGCTGCTCTTATTCGGAAATTGAGATATGACTATGAGGTAATAAATTTAATTCTATAGCCAGAAAAATCTATCTTTCATCATGTTTCTCTTCTCAGCTTTTCCAAGCTAAATTTATCACTAAGCAATAAAGAAAAATCAAATTAATACTAGATGCGAATTTTTTTGACGATCTGGATTGGACAATTAGTATCTCTGTTTGGTTCTAAACTGTCAGAGTTTGCCTTTGCTTTTTGGATACTAGAAAAAACCTATCAAGAAACTGGAACAATAACTCAATTTGCTCTGACAATTCTCTTTATTTACTTACCAAAAGTGATCGTTTCTCCCATAGCAGGCGTATTGGTCGACCGCTGGAATCGTCGTCAAGCAATGATTATGAGCGATACAGTATCGGGTATAATTACCATCGTCGCCATGGGTCTAGTATTTACCAATAGTTTACAGGTTTGGCATATTTATTTGGCAGTAATCATCTCTTCTACTTTTAATGCCTTTCAGTTACCTGCTTATACGGCAGCGATCGCCCAACTGGTGCCCAAGGAAAAATTAAGCCGTGCCAACGGGATGGTACAGGCTTCGAGTGCGATCGCTAAAATTGCTGCTCCTTTTGTTGCTGGTTTGTTAATGGAACTAATCCGGCTAGAAGGGATTTTGATTGTCGACTTTCTCTCTTTTCTGTTTGCTCTTATTACCCTCATGAGCGTTCCCTTTCCCAAGTTTAAGCCTACAGCTATTTCTAAAAAGAAAATTATCGGTCAGATTGGCAAAGAAATGATTTCTGGTTGGTACTACATTGCTGTTAGACCAGGTTTATTATGGCTGTTAAGTTTTATTGCCATTAGCTACTTTACGTCGGGCATGCTCGAAGTAGTCCTCTGGCCGTTATTATACCAACCAGGCTCCACGGAACAACTGGGTTTGGTGCTTTCTATTGGTGGTTGTGGCATGCTCGTAGGTAGCCTGTTAATGAGTGTCTGGGAAGGACCATCCAATCGAGTCAATACTATTGTGGGCTTTGTTTTTTTCCAAGGAATAATTGTTTTCTTAGGAGGTTTGAGAGTTTCTCTTTTTGTCTTAGCAATCGGTATTTTTGGTTATTTATTTTCTCTGCCCATTATCGTTAGCTGCAATCAAGCAATTTGGCAAACTAAAATACCACTTCATTTACAAGGAAGAATTTTTGCTCTGCAACAAGCTGTAGAAAGATCCTTAGCCATCTGTGCTTATCTAATAGCCGGACCTTTAGTAGATAATATTTTAAATCCGCTTATGGCTAGAGATGGATTGTTAGCCCACAGCATTGGTAAAATCATTGGGGTCGGCTTCGGGCAAGGAATTGCTTTACTTTTAATTCTACTGGGTATAGTTAATATTGCGGCTACGGCGATCGCTTTTCGAGAACCTCGCTTGCGACATTTGGAAACAGAGTTGCCAGATATCAATCAGTCTAGTCTCGACTTCCATTCCATCTAAAGAGTAATGAAAATTGCCATTATCGCTTCTGGATTTCTTCCGGTTATTGATGGCGTAACTGTCAGTGGATTCTCTCGCTTAGAAAAACTGAGCCAGTGGGGACACCAGGTATTGTTTTTTTGTCCCGATTACAGTTGTTTAGAACCTCTTTACCCTAATTGGCAAGATTACACGGGCAATATTCTACCTGGAGTAAGAGTAGTAAGTCTCAAAAGCATGCCTTTTTTTGTCGATTTTGAAACCAATATCGGTTGGGGTGCTTATCGGCAATTGCTCGAAGAGTTAAGACAATTTCAACCAGAAATTATTCATGTGGACGAACCAGAAAGATTATTTATCGGTATTTGGCGATTTGTAGAGCTTAAATATGCACGTCAGGCTGGTATTCCCTGCGTTGGTTTTTTTCGTACCAATTTTCTCGAATACATCGAAGATTTTTTACCTTTACCGAATCTTCTCCTTAAGTTGCCGAAATTTTTGGTTAAAAAACTAATTACTTTTGTTTATAATCGCTACGATGCCACCCTAGTCTCTAGTACAATTACCCAGCAGAAACTAATTCAATTAGGCATTAATAATCTTATTTACGGTAACTTTTTGGGTTTCGACCGAGATAAGTTCCATCCCACTCTGCGTCAAGCTAATTTTTTTGCTCATAAATATGGATTAACCGAGGTAGAGCGACAAGTAAAGTTAATCTTTTTAGGCCGTTTAACTCCTGATAAAGGTTGGGACTTTACCCTTGATACCCTGCCGCAAATTTTTCAACAAATCGAGCCAGACAAAATTGCTATTCTTATTGTTGGCGATGGGGAAATGAAAGAGGAAATTGTCACCCGATTGGGTAAATTTACACCTCACGTTCATCTATTGGGAAGAGTTTCTCCAGATAAAATTCCCGCAATATTAGCTAATAGCGACCTTCACGTAACTGCCTCCGAAAAAGAAACCAGAGGATTAACTATTATAGAAGCTTTTGCATCGGGAATTCCCGTCTTAGCACCCCGCGCTGGAGGAGTAAGGGAAAATATTGAAGATGGAATTAATGGATTCTGCTTTACTCCTCAGGATAAACAGGATTTTATTCACAAGCTCAAGTTGCTGATAGAGAATCCTACTTTGCGGCAGGAGATGGGTTTGCGGGGAAGAAATTTAGTGGCGAGCAAATATAGTTGGGACGAGACAGTGGGAAATTTATTACATGTCTGGCAAGAGCAAATTACTGTTAAATCAACTAAAAACCCATGACTGCTGAAGAAGCTCTGGCAACTCTAGAGATAATTGTTGGTAAAGAGCCTTTAAATGAGATTCAAAGACTCGTTTTCCTTCAAGCGTGGGAACAAAAGACTTATTCTGAGATTGCTGAAAGTGCAGGTTACGATGACAGTTACATAAAATTCGTAGGTTTCCAGCTTTGGAAACTCCTCTCTGCCATCGTAGGCGAGAAAGTAACAAAAAGTAATGTACAATCGGTGCTTAGGCGGTTCGTCCTTGAGAAAGCAAGTGAGGAAAAAGCTTCAACTGCCAATTTCTCTTTAAGTCAAAATCAACTCCACAAAGCACAAAATCCTTCTCGCTTAAAATTCCCAATCCAAAATCAAATAGATTGGGGCGAAGCGATTGATGTTTCCCTTTTCTATGGACGTGTTGAGGAATTAGCGACACTCAAGCACTGGATCGTTCAAGACAACTGCCGATTAGTTGCCTTGGTAGGAATTGGTGGGATTGGTAAAACAGCTCTGTCTATTAAGTTAGCCCAACAAATTCAGGAACAATTTGAGTATGTGATTTGGCGATCGCTTCACAACGCGCCTTCCCTCCCATCCCTATTGGCAACTTTAATCCAATTCCTCTCCAACCAGGAGGATATCGATTTATCTGAAGCTATCAGCGATCGCATTACTAAACTATTGAATTATTTGCAAAAGCATCGCTGTCTCATTATTCTCGATAATGCAGAGACTGTCTTAGGTACTCGCCGTAGAAGTGATTATCGCGCTGGATATGACGGCTATGGCGAACTCTTTAGACGAATAGGAGACTCACCTCACCAAAGTTGTCTGGTGCTAACCAGTCGAGAGAAGCCCAAGGAAGTAGCAATTCGCGAAGGAGAAACACTGCCTGTACGCTCTTGGCAATTATCGGGTTTAACGGCAAAAGAGGGGCTAGCAATCTTGAACAGTAAGGGCAACTTCTATGGAACGGAAAATGAATGGCAGAAGTTAGTTAACTCCTATGCGGGTAATCCCTTAGCTTTGAAAATTGTCGCCACGACGATTCGCGATCTATTTAACGGCGATATTGCTCAATTTCTGTCTCAAGGCACTGTCGTTTTTGGAGATATTCAAGATCTGCTCGACCAGCATTTCCATCGCTTATCAGACCTAGAGAAAGAGATAATGTGTTGGCTAGCGATCGATCGCGAACCAGTCACCATTAGCCAACTTCAGTCCGATCTGCTATTGCCTTGTTTCCCCGAGCGAGTCTTAGCGGTCTTAGAATCTCTAGAACGACGCTCACTCATTGAAAAAAGCCAAACGCTGTTTACACTTCAACCCGTACTCATCGAGTACCTGACGAAACGATTGATTCAACAAATATGCTGGGAAATTCAAAGCCAAGCAATTGCCGATCTCAAAACTTATGCTTTGATCCAAGCAAAAGCTAAAGACTATGTCAAGGAAACCCAAATTAAGCTAATCCTTAAGCCGATTGCCGAACACCTTCTTCGAACATTTGGGACGACAGATAAGATCGAAGAGCGATTGCTCAAAATCCTCTCAAGCCTACAAGGCAAACTGCCTATCGAAACCGGATATGCAGGGGGAAATACAATTAATTTACTGCGTCACCTCAGGTGCGATCTGAGCAATCAAGATTTTTCGCGTCTAACAATTTGGCAGACAGATCTTGAGGGAGCAATTTTACGCGGATGTAATTTTTCTGGTTCGGACTTATCCAAATCAACTTTTACGGAAAACTTCAGCCATATTTATTCGCTGGCCATTAGTGCCGATGGCAAGTTAATTGCCTCAGCCGATACCCATGGCGAAATTTGTTTGTGGCAAGCTAGCGACGGACAGCCGCTTCTGACTTGGGCAGCACACACCGGGACTATTCGTTCGCTTGAGTTTAGTCCCGATGGGAAAACCCTAGTTAGTGGCGGGGACGATTGCCTCATTAAACAGTGGGATGTTGCCACGGGTCAGTGCTGTCAAACCTTGCGAGCACATCAAAATGTAATCTGGTCTTTAGCTATCAGCCCAGATGGTCAAACCTTGGCTAGCAGCAGTGCTGATTGCACGATCGAACTCTGGAATCTCAACACGGGGCAAGTTTTGAGAACCTTATCAGAACGACCTAGGTGGGTAATGTCACTCAGGTTTAGTCCTGACGGTCAAATCTTAGCGGGTAGCGTTGTCGCTGTGGGAACTCTCAAGTTGTGGGAAGTTGCGACAGGTGAAGTGGCGAGAACTTTGCCTGCCCATCAAGATACTGCTTGGTCCCCCATCAGTTTTAGTCCCGATGGTCGAATGCTCATCAGCGGTGGAATGGATCGCAGCTTGCGCTGGTGGGATCTGGAAACCGGACAGTGCTTGAGAGAGCTTAAAGCGCATCAGGATTGGATTTGGTGGGTGGCATGCAGCCCCAATCAGCCAATGCTAGCTAGTTGCAGTGCCGATCGAACGGTTAAGGTGTGGGATATCAACACGGGTCAACTGCTCAGAACGTTCCGGGGTCACGAATATGGAGTGCGAGTGGTCTTGTTTAGTGCTAATTGCCAAACCTCGATCAGTAGTGATGAAGGACAAATGTTGAAGGTATGGGATCTTCAGACGGGACAGTGCCTGAAAACCCTGCGAGGATACAGTAGCGGTGTGTGGGCTATAGCCTTTAGCCCCGATGGTCGAACCCTCGTCAGTAGCGGCGAAGACCAAACCCTAAAATTGTGGGATGTACAAACGGGTTGCTGCCTAAGAAGTCTCAGCGGGCATCAAGTTTGGGTTCGTTCTGTTGCCTTTAGTCCCGATGGTCAGACGGTGGCGAGTGCTGGAGTAGACAGTTTGGTAAAACTGTGGCGGGTTAGCACGGGTGAGTGCTTACGAACGTTCCAGGGGCATACCAGTTTTGTCTGGTCCGTTGCCTACAGTCCCACCGAGTCAACCCTAGCCAGTTGTAGCATTGATAGAAGTGTGCGCATTTGGGACCTCAAGACAGGTCAATGTCGGCTAGTTTTAGACCACGCGAGTCCAGCGATCGCAGTTACCTATAGTCCAGATGGACAAAAGTTAGCCAGCTATGGCATTGACCGGGAGATACGCCTGTGGGATGTTCGTACGGGTGAATGTCTGAAGATCCTGCAAAGTCACTCTGATTGGGTTTGGTCGATCCTGTTCGATTGGATCTGGTCGATCGTGTTTAGCCCAGATGGTCAAACCCTAGCCAGTAGTGCAGAGAATTGTTCGATTCGGATTTGGGATGTCGTGACGGGTCAGTGCCTTAAGGTATTGCAGGGACATACCAGTCCCGTTGTCTCTGTTGCCTACAGTTGGGATGGTGAGAAACTCGCCAGTGCCAGCATGGAACCAACTCTTAGAATTTGGGATGCTCGCACGGGTCAATGTCTGAGAGTGTTGGCAGGACATACAAAGTGGGTTTATTGCGTTGCCTTCACCGTGCTGCCTGGCAATTCCTCGCCCGTGCTGGCTAGTAGCAGTGAGGATCGCACGATTCGCTTTTGGGATATCGACACGGGTGAATGTCTCAAAGTGCTTAGAAGTGAAAGACCCTACGAAGGCATGAAGATTACCAATGTCCTTGGCTTAACTGAGGCGCAGCGATCGCGTCTCAAAGCGTTAGGAGCAATTGATTGAACATAAGAAAGTTAACAATTGAATTAGCATCAGCGAGCGTTGAAGAAAGGCGCTCCTAGAAAGAGCGCCTTTCTTCAGCTGTCGGTTAGTTAATTTGACAACCACACCTTGACAATTACACGGCGAAAAGTACCAACTCACTCGACAACTGAAAGCTCAGAAGTTAACCATGGCTAGGGAGCACGGGAGCTGTTAGAGTTATAGGGCTCGCCTCGCCGGCTGCTAAGTCTAGCGGAAAGTTATGCGCATTGCGCTCATGCATCACCTCAAAGCCTAGGTTGGCACGGTTCAACACATCTGCCCAAGTAGCGATCGCGCGACCTTGAGCATCCAGCACGGACTGATTGAAATTGAAGCCATTGAGATTGAAGGCCATGGTGCAGATACCTAGGGAGGTGAACCAGATCCCAATGACTGGCCAAGCAGCAAAGACAAAATGAAGGGTGCGACTGTTTGCTTCAGCACCTAGAACTTCATTTGTCCGTCCGAGCAAGCGACCGAGATAACCATGAGCTGCCACAATGTTGTAGGTTTCTTCCTCTTGACCGAACTTGTAACCGTAGTTCTGAGACTCAATTTCAGTCGTCTCGCGCACCAGAGAGGAGGTTACTAAAGAGCCATGTAAGGCAGAGAGTAATGCACCACCAAATACACCTGCCACGCCAAGCATATGGAACGGATGCATCAGGATATTGTGCTCAGCTTGGAAGACAAACATGAAGTTAAAGGTGCCACTTATGCCCAGGGGCATACCATCTGAGAAAGACCCTTGTCCGATGGGGTAGATGAGGAATACAGAAGTGGCAGCTGCTAAGGGAGCGCTATAGGCAACACAAATCCAAGGACGCATGCCTAAGCGATAGCTAAGCTCCCACTGACGACCCAGGTAGCAGAAGCAACCAATGAGGAAATGAAAGACGATTAACTGATAGGGTCCGCCATTGTAGAGCCACTCATCCAAAGAGGCTGCCTCCCAAATAGGATAAAAGTGCAGACCAATGGCATTGGAGCTAGGAACAACCGCACCAGTAATAATATTATTGCCGTAAAGCAGGGAGCCAGAAACCGGCTCGCGAATGCCATCGATGTCTACTGGCGGAGCAGCAATGAAGGCGATGATGAAACAGGTGGTAGCCGTCAAGAGAGTGGGAATCATCAACACGCCGAACCAACCTATGTACAGTCGATTATTAGTACTAGTGACCCACTGACAAAATCGCTCCCACAGATTAGCACTCTCGCGTCTTTGTAAAGTCGCAGTCATAATTGCAATAATTCCGTTGCACTACTTTGAACAATTAGGTTGTTATCAATCAATTCATTAACAACCTTTGAAAAAATCTTATTAAAGTTAATTCACTTTTGTCAGTTACTAACTAGTTATAATTTGAAGGTAGTAACTTGTTTTTAACATTAAAAAAGTTAGTAACTTTTTGGTATTTTGGGCAGCGAGACGAATCTGGTTAAATAACTAAAATATGAAGCAATAAACTCTACTAAATTTAAGATTTTGTTGCAACCAATTTAGATTTTTGATTAAGTACTAAATCGGGAGATTGATAAGAATTATTGCTCTTGTTGTTCATACTTGGCGATCGCTTTTAGCAGATAAGAATACGATCGAGAACTACTACGGTAATCTTTCGTTTGATGTGAATCCGCGCAACAACCTCAGTTTAGATATCTCCAAAATAACAAGTCGTCGTGGGTTGCTTTACTTCGGCTTTCCGTTGCAGCGCGATCGCCTCGATCGTGATGCACTAAATATCGGATTATCTTGGCAATCAATGCTGGGTCAAGGGGAAGACTCAGAATTAAAAACTACCCTGTCTTTTAACCAAGATTACTTTAACACCTACGGTCCTACGCGAAATATTTTCTACCGAACTGGAACTCTCAACTCGCGGGCACTTAACGGCAGATTAGAGCACAACTGGCAGACCGCTGGGGTGTAGAGACGATCGCCTCGGCATCAGTGAGGGACAGTGGGAAAATGTGGGTTTAGTTAGTACAAATGGACTAGAAGTGGCACTGAATTGAAGAATTTCGCCACAATGGACTACTTTTCTGAACTATACTTATACCGATGCAGAAATTGAAACTGGTCCGCAGCGGGGTTTGCAGTTTGCTCTCATTCCTTATTCCGTCGCTCAATGGGGAATAGGTTATACTTCTCCTGGTGACTGGCGAGTCAACCTATATGCAAATTACTATAGTGGTGCGCGACGAGCACTCTTTACCAATCCAGAAGACACGATTACAGACTTTTCACCTCCTTGGATTAGTTTTGATTTAGGACTGCAAATCCCTATCTTCGAGAGAGTGCAGCTAACAGTTTTCTTGGAAAATTTAACAGGCAATACTTACGAGAAAGCTCATAGAATTTACCAACCTGGTTTGACTTTTCGGCTCGGTCTTCAGTCAGCTTTTTAACTATTTATTAAAAACATAAAAATACTCTCTTCTGAAAAATCGGCAAGAAATATTAAGAAGTGGATGAACGCTTGTCATTAAAAAATTACTATTTAGAAACGAGCTAATAGTAGACCGCAATGATTTTGATAGGTTGTGATTGACGCTCCAGACGCGGAGATAAAAATTACCCGTCCTAATTGCTGTAGTGGACTACCAGTATAATACGCTATCTACTTTCTTAATTAAATCGAGCTGAAAACGACTGCACTCTTTGTGAAATCATTAAAAGGACCATTTTCTGATGCCAGAGCAAAAAGATACTTCCGTCAAACAATTGTTTAAAATTCTCATCGGTGCTGCCTGGATTGATGGCACTATTCAACCCCAAGAGATAGTATATTTACATCAAATGGCTAGGGAAATTGGGGTTGCCAATGACCCAGAAGTTCAATCGTTGTTATCGCAAACACAGCCAGTAAAACCAGAAAATTGTTATCGCTGGCTAGAAGACTACTTAGGTGCTCATCCGGCTCAGGAAGATTACGATCGCTTACTCGAAGCCATAGGTGGGTTAATTTATAGTGATAATAATGTAGAGACTGAAGAAGCTAAACTTTTAACCCAGTTACAGTCTCTTTCTCCAACCGATCGATCGGGGCGATCGGTTTTTGACCAACTTCTGCACGGGATTCAGAAGCTTTATCGGCAGAGCATGCCGAAGAATTAAATTAAATGAGGTAACAACTGTCTATGGAAGTTTGACTTTCCCAATTTAGTAATACAAATTCATCACCGCTTCAAATGCCCAGTGCTCGGGGGATAAATCGGTAAAAGGAATCGGTTTAGTATCTATTTGAGAAGTAGTGTCGCTTTTTTCTTCATCTCTCCGCCTCCGTGGAGACCCTCGCCATAGCTGTACTCAGCTTGGCGAAGGGAGGAAACGGAGGGCAGGAATTAATTGGCATATTTTGTCCTCCATGTGTTGTAGGTTAAGAAGTTAATAT
>JADEWQ010000217.1 GCA_015207585.1 Pleurocapsales cyanobacterium LEGE 06147
CTACCGAGGCTTCGGCATTGGCGACAATTGCTTGTAGTCGCGACAGGTTCTGATTGCGCCTTGGGGGATAGGCTGGCACGGCGATGACCCCGGCATACAAACACCCGAACCAGCCGATGATGAATTCCAGTCCTGGTGGGTACAGTAATAAGGCACGGGAGCCGACCCCTGTTAGTTGCTGAAGCTGGCTGGCTACTGCTCGTGCTTTTCGGTCTAATTCTTGATAGCTCAGTTGTTCTGATTCGGTTTCTCCGTTTTGTAGATAGGTATAGACTGTTTGTTCGGCCTGGGATTGCGCTCTGTAACTTAGTAAGTCTACTAAAGTCGACAATTGAGATTGATTCTCTGACGACTTTTTTAGCTCGGCAGTCATTCTATTCTCCTTAATCAACATCTTAAAATATTTTGACGTTGCAACCATGGTGGGATAATTTCCGCTGATAAAGATTTGTCAAGATGCCAATATAGCCTGCTATCCAAACGAAGAAGTTTGAGGTCTATGCTACGCAAACCTTCCAAGATCGAGTCTGCTACAATAGGTTTAGTATTAATCTCGGTTATGGGATGACGAAAAATAACACCCAGTACAGACTTAGCGAAATACCATAAGTGCTGCATAAGCTGCTTTTTAGTAAAAACATCTTAGACATTGCTGAAAATGTAATGATTTTTATGCAAGTATTGACTTACGGCGAAATCATGATTTCATGTTGGGCATCTGCCCGATTTCATTACCAAATTAGCAACGCTACATTTTGGAGCAAGGTTAGCTCATCTCTATCTTGAGAATAAAGATTGTTGGAAAACTAGTGCTAAGCTAGGATTAATAACATGAGAGCATAAAGTTAGGACTTTAACCTCTAAGTTAAGAAAGATGAACACATAATTATTTAATTATCCTACCTATTTCTGCTCAATTTTAATTTAAACTGATTTTCTTAATTTTGTCAGTTGAAAAAATCAACTTTAGCTCAACTACATGTCACCAAACTAATTAAACATTCTTTTAGCTTAGACTAGCGTTTCAAGGTCATGAAATTATTTCACTACCTATGTACCAAATTTATACGAGAATTATTTACGTTAACCTAATTTTCTTTTTGTCCAAAGTTCAATTTACTACAATTGTAGAAATAAAGATATCCTTCTGCTAGTAAGCTATAATTAAGCTTTTCTCAGAAATAGATGGGATAATCACCATATAATCAAGCAAACTTCAAGGCTAATCTCTTTTTTTTGCTTGTTTTCTAGTCCAATTTTGCCATCGAGCGATCGCACGACTGACTATTTGAGGATTATTGTCTCCAGCAAAGCAAATACGCCCCATTCTTTCACAAATTATTAAGATTTCGCCGTGTCCCAAAAAGGGTGCGAGCACAGAATTCCCCCAATTAGTATACTGGTTGACTAAGTAGGCTACGATTCCTTCAATTCCTTCGATTTCTGTTGGTTTGCGCGGTTTGGAGATAGACTGATGGGAAAAAACCGCTACGTACAGCTCGCCGAGTAATAGCTCAAATCTAAAAGGCATCTGTTGGCAAGTACAAAATTCGTGAATTTGACCCTCTCTCATTACCACCGCAACAATACGAGCTTTATCGATCAAGTAGTCATGATGCCAGTTTGAAGAGGGAATAGCGATCGCTAAAGCTGCCTCAGAAGGAAGAAAATTAATAAAATTACTACTAGAAGTATCTCCGCAATAAACCATGTGACGATCTAAAAGCCACTTATCGTCGACTTGAACGCTAGGCATGTCATTAAGCCCGTTAAATGTACAGGTAAACTCAACCGTAAATTTATGTTTGTAATTAACTGGCAAAATTGGTCAAACATTATATACTTAACTCGTACTTATGTTTGAATGTTTTTATTATTAATAAATGTAAT
Organism: Pleurocapsales cyanobacterium LEGE 06147; assembly: GCA_015207585.1. GTDB lineage: Bacteria > Cyanobacteriota > Cyanobacteriia > Cyanobacteriales > Xenococcaceae > LEGE-06147. Next base: position 1,891 of record JADEWQ010000217.1, read on the forward strand.
TTATTAATAATTCTAAAAAAAATAATTTAGATATCTGTAACTTCGTCTCATTATTAATTTTTAAATAAAATCAATTTTGGATAATTTTTGCACATCTATTGATGCATTTTTTGCTTTTATCCGAGTCTGAGGCAAAATTCAATGATATCTACAAATTCATTTTACTCATTATTGGCATTAATACATGTTGAATCGATCAACAAGTAAAAATTATGTTATTTATCGATGAATAGTCTAAAACTTCTTGTTACAACAAGCTAACCGTAAGAAACCATTTATAAAGTGAATCTTAAGATGCTAGACGACGAAGCATCAATTGCACCATAGAGGCATAAATTATTGCTTCACGCTTCTTCTAGGAGTAGTTCATAGTCCAAACTTAAACGTCGAGAACTAACTAACAACTGAAGGTTCGTTCCACAACCCAGCGTCGAGGTAAAACTTTAAATCCTGAATTACTGCATTTAATTACTTCTACTCTAGCCCCACACAGAGCCTGCTACCACCCGAGCAAAGTTTTCGCTACTATAACCAGTATCCACCCAAATAAACTTTAGTTAAAAAAGTTCTTCTAAATCTTCCATTAAGCAAGCGATCGCCATCAAGCGTTCGGGAGCATTGGCTTCTGTTACTACCACTTCCAGAATTAATTCTTGACCCTACTATTTTAACTCCCTATGTCGTTACTGCCTCTGAAAATAGAGATTTAGAAATAGTTAAATAGTTCCGAAAGCCTCTTGTTCTAATATTATTGCACCTTTTCCTGCCGTCAAAAAAACTCTGCAAAGTTTTTCTTTCAGTATTTTTCTCAAATACTCTCATTCGCTGCCATTTAAGCCTAAGTTGTCACCAATGCTTTGCCTCCGGTTTGGGCAATCCCGCTGCTGCCGCACCGCTTCGTAATTTAGCTATTAATCTCTATCGAGATGAGCGTTTAAAAATATGGCTCAAGCTAAAAGGAAAAGTCGAAGATACTCCACCGCGAGACACAGCCCCTCCGAAGCCTGCTTCGGCTTCGTCAAGATGAGTTAAAGCATACTCTGGCACTTTTTAGAATGAAATAGTCCCGGGTACATTACTCTTAACAAGATTAAAAACTATAGTTGAAAAGCAAAAAGCGTTTTTCGTTATGGCTTGGCTCATTGGTACACGAGTTCAATATTTTAACTGTGGATTTTTTCAACTGAAAAAACTTAGTATTTAGGTAAAATTAGGTAAAAATAAGGTACAAGTTCCAGACATTGAAATCGTACGCTATCTCATGAATAAAACCTTGATTTAACTAAGAATCTTCTGAACAAATGAGATAATTAGCAGCTTAGCCAATTGTCAGTTTAATCGATAATATTAAAAATGCTGCACTAAATGTCTCTAAAGTCTTTTTCATGCAGTAAGCCTCGTTTCTGGAGTATCAGCGACAACTGATCGATCAACAAAGGCGTGCTACTTTGTTTTGATTCATAGCGTCATCTGATTCGTTTTCTACTAGATGAATTCGATACTATTTATCACACCAATTCTTTTTAGAAAGCCAAACTTAGAATTAGTAGCAGCAGTTTTTACTAGCTTGACCTTATTCTAAAAAGACTTTCAAACTTTCCCAATTGACAACTAAAAATCTATTTTTTTAGTTTATGGAAATACCGTGCAATCTATCCGGAAAAGATTATGTTGAGAATTTAAACTCACTTTTTAGAGCAGATTGAAGAAAAATGAGCGAGCTGTAAGATAATTGCTATAACTCATGCAAATCAAAAAATTTTACATCTTCTA
>JADEWQ010000041.1 GCA_015207585.1 Pleurocapsales cyanobacterium LEGE 06147
GGTCGAGATTTACCATACGTTACCTCTAATACTTGAGCCACCGTGGCGATCGCTAGTTATCATGAAATTCTTAAAGATGCCCAAACTATTGCTCTGCCCAAATTATAAGTTATTGGAGATGTCTAATATAAGTTTTGAGTAGCGCTTGCTTAAGTGTTAAAAATTTTTTTTAGGCTAAGCGATCGAAGTTCTTAGCAAGCACAATAGTGCACTGTGACATTCTCCAATTTTCAAGACGGTGCCGAGATAGAATAGCCTTTGTAGGATGAATGGGACTGTCGAAAGGCTTGCGGTAGAAGTAATCTTGATAGCTGGGTTAATAATTAATATCTACTACCCGATCGACAACACCATTGGCTAGCAATTGCTAGAGGCGATCGCGCAACTGAGCTATCGTTCCTACCAGAAGATTGATTTTATCTCCCGACAGTGGTACTGAATTTAATGCTAAAACCTGCTCTTAAAAAAGAAAATTATTCATCCTTCCCAGATTAAAGAATGGTATGCATCATAAAGTTAATCTCAATCCATGCAACCATAATCCAGAAAGAGCAGCTAGACCTAACAATGCACAATAACTTGATTTATCATTAACCTTTATCATCCTTTTAGTCTCGGGTTTTTGACAGTATTTTGACGAAAACTGCTATCAGTAAAAGCGCTCGACTTATTTTAGGACCCAAAAGCAAAATATTTCAGCACAAAAGATAACCAGGTAAAAATGTTTATCTGGGGAGATGAATTTTGCTTGATATAATATTAGATTCTGGGCGATTAACAATCGTTGTATTTAAAGCATTACCTAATGAGTTAGGAAACAAGATGGCAAAGCGCATACAAATAGTTTTAAATCAAGATGTCAGCAAGCTAGGCAAAAATGGTGATTTGGTAGAAGTCGCCCCTGGCTATGCTCGTAACTACCTCATTCCTCAGGGAATGGGAGTAATTGCTACTCCTGGCATACTTAAACAAGTAGAACAAAGAAGGGAAAAAGAAAGACAAAGAAAATTAGCAGAAAAACAAGAAGCTGAAGGACGGAAGACCGCATTAAAAACTATCGGTCGTTTGGTAATTCGCAAACAAGTTGGAGAAAAAAATGCTATTTTTGGTTCGGTTACTGCTCAAGAAGTAGCAGACATAATTAAAGAACAGGCAGGTCTAGAAGTAGATCGACGGGGTATTACCGTACCAGATATTAGTACAACTGGCAATTATCAGGTTGAAGTTAAACTGCATCCAGAAGTTACGGCAACTGTTGATATTGAAGTTGCACCTCTCTAAGAGAGATTTGTTAATGATAGCCATGGGAAAAAGTTGCCAGACAATGCCAGTTGTTGGCAACGCTCCCAAGGCTGTGGAGAAACAATTTTCGCTCTCAAAGGCGATCTTCCTTAGCTAAATCTGGCAGAAGCCTCACGTGTGTAGCGTTAGCATCAGCGTGGGACGGGGCTTTCAGGGTGGCGAACCGAATACGGACCCTGCGGGAACGCCACGCAGCCCCTCATAAATGCCCGTCAGGGATTTACAATTTGGATACTGAATCTTCATATAATCAAACTTTGAACTGTGATATCATGTGTTTACCGCTTGATAGGTCTGCAAGGTAATGACTTGGGCTGAGGATTCGAGCGATAGGGGGAAGAGAGATGTATCTTGCCGAACTCGACCCTCCGTGGCTGATCGACCATGCTGAAAGGCATAATAGTAAAAAACTTAGGAACTTCATGAACTGGAGGGATAGCCTATCGTCAGAACGTAAGACTCGTTGTTCTTCGGGGCAAAAAGCAGTTCTCTTGGGTAGGAAGCCAACACTGTAATCAGGGATAACCTTACCTGTCTTCCCAAAGAAGACTTCCGCTTAAACGCTAGTTAAGGGCGGAGATGAATTTGGGTCAGGGATTATCCATCACGACCAAACTATTTATGGTGAATTGATATTTGTGGTAAATTTAGCCTATAATATTGAGTACAGTCACCATTTCTAAAAATCCCGATGGTAAATACTACGCTTCGCTTCTGTTTGATGATGGAATAAACAAACCAGAGCCGTCAATAGAAGGCAAATCGATTGGTATTGACCTCGGATTAACTGACTTTTGCGTAACTAGCGATGGGTCTAAATTCAAACAACCTAAATGGTTAAAACGACACGAGAGAAACTTAAAACCCAAGCAACAAAAGCATTCTCGTCAAGTTAAAGGTAGTAAGAATAGAGACAAAGCTAAATTAAAAGTAGCTAAAGTTCACAGCAAGATTTCAAGATGTCGTGAAGACTTTCTACATAAACTATCCCGCAGAATAGTAGACGAGAACCAAGTCATTTGCCTAGAAAGTCTCCATGTTAAAGGTATGGTATATGGTACGTAACCCTAATCTCTCCAAAGCTATTAGCCAAGTAGGTTGGGGACAATTCTGTACCATGCTTAAATACAAAGCAGAGCAAGAAGGTAAAGTCTATTTAGAAGTTAGAAGTAGATAGATGGTTTCCTTCTAGTAAAACTTGTAATGTATGTCTGAGTGTAGTTGGAAGTCTGCCTTTAGATGTAAGAGCTTGGACTTGTAATAACTGTTCTACTCACCACGATAGAGACATAAACGCTTCTGTAAACATAATGAACGAAGGTCTGCGATATTATCCTTGGGAACCAGGGATACTGCTTGTGGAGGGGAAGTAAGACGAAGTCGCCGTTCTCCCGGAACCTGAGTCCGGGAGAACGGCGACCAAAGAGTGGACGTAAAAAATCCACTTCTAGGCAGTCCCCGGTGAAGCAAGAAGCCCACGTTTAATCGCAAGACAAGCGATGGGTAGTTCACTCGTCTACTGTATGACCGACAGCGACGATCATTTGCTTAATTGACTCTTCAGAAGCTTTTGTGTTCACTGTTACTGTTTTGGCTTGAATATCTACTTTTACGTCGGCTTCTGGTTCGTGAGTCTTAATTTCTTTCGTAATCGTATCCGCACAACCTTCGCAAACAATACTCGGTACTTTTAGTTGTATTGCCATAAATTTCTTTAAATTTAAGTTAACAACGCTTTAATCTTAGCGAAATACCCAATAATTCTCGATTAGTCTGAGGATAGAAAAAGTTACTACTAACCAAAGAAGATTTTACTTTTACTACCTTTACCATTTCAATACGGCCGCGTCTTTTCCTTGTTCGCGACGGATTTTTCCGTCTTTTTCAAACCATTCGATTACTTGCCGATGGGTCAACTCCTCTATAGATACGTTTTTATCTTTAGCAATGATTTGAAGCAATCGCAACGAAGAAATAGTCAAACGAGTTAAAAACTTTTCTGCCGATGACAATAATGCCGCATCTACGTCTGCTGATTCTTCTGGGGTCAAAAATTGAATTGGCGATTGTTGTTCCATCATGAAATTAAAAAATTGCTAAGGTTATCGCAGTAGTCAATACGATTAGGACATCTTGAATAGCCTAAATCATTGTAAGTTTAAGAGTCATACTCCTGACTCCTGGCTTCTGATTCCTGACTCCTGACTCCTGACTCCTGACTCCTAGCTTCTGACTCCTGACTCCTGCTATATTTTGCTTGAATTAAATAGCCGCAACGGGGTTCTCCGTTATTAATCCAGTGAGTACGTTTTATCGTACAATCGGGTAATACGGCAGCGAACATTTCTAGCTCGTGTCCACAAACACTAGGGTAAGATTCGGCTACTTCGGAAATGGCACAGTTGTGTTCGGCTATAATAAATTGTTGCTTGTCTTCCTGTTGGGCAATCTGGTGCAACTCTGCCATATAACCTTCTTGTTGACGTAATTGTACCAATTTAGCTACTCTGTCTTGTAAAGATCCTTTACCTACGCGATCGCGATATTCGGCTGCCTTTCTCTCCCATTGTTTCTGTAATACTTTACCTACCTGTTCTTCACCCACAGTTTCTGCTAAGGTATCCAAAAAAGAAACGGCAAACTCCCCATAGCTGTGAGGAAATTGCGCTCGTCCTCGACGACTCAACTGATATAGGTGTTGCGGTCGTCCCATCCCACTTTGTATCGATTCGTACTCGATTAGTCCTTCAGCCTCTAATTCGTTCAAATGCCGTCGGGTTGCCTGCGGACTAATGTTTAAGGCATTTGCTAGCTGCTGTGCCGTTGATTTATCCTGTTTGAGCAGATATTGCAGAATATTTTGTTTGGTAGAAGGTAAGCCGGTGGTTGTCATCTTCCTGCCATTAATTTTTTGCGATCTCGCTGTGCGAGTGCTACCGCACCGCAATTGTAAGGAGCAAACTCTTCGCGCAGCGCCTCAGCTTTGCCGAGACCGCGCGAAAACTCTACAGAAGGTTCAAGAATTTTTTTAGACTTTGACAATGTCTTTGTTGTTAATGTAACCTACAATAGACTTAAACAACAAATTTGTTGTTTAATCATAACTAAGGTAGTAACCGACATTTTGTGCCTTCTTACTAAATTTTACTAAAGCATCGGTCTACCAACTCAACCTTGCTAAAAAATTTAAACAACCAGAGCAAGAGAACACCAATACCCATTTATTCCTATGAGTGCCACAGTCAAAACTTTAGTCAATCAACCTTACAAGTACGGCTTTATTACCGATATTGAGGCAGACACAGTCCCTCGTGGACTGAACGAAGATATTATTCGGCTGATTTCGGCTAAGAAAAACGAGCCGGAATTTATGCTCCAGTTCCGTCTCAAAGCTTATCGGCAATGGCTGAAAATGACTGAGCCGACTTGGTCTCATGTACAATATCCTCCTGTAGACTATCAAAAGATTGTTTACTACTCCGCACCTAAACGTAAAAACGAAAAGCTCAACAGTCTCGATGAAGTCGATCCTGCCTTGTTGGAAACCTTTGAAAAATTGGGTATTCCTCTATCAGAACAAAAAAGATTGAGTAATGTGGCGGTAGATGCGATTTTTGATAGTGTATCTATTGCAACTACCTTTAAAGAAAAGTTAGCCGAAGAAGGAGTCATTTTCTGTTCTATCTCTGAGGCTTTACAAGAACATCCGGAATTAGTAGAGAAGTATTTAGGTAGCGTCGTTCCCGTCAATGATAACTATTTTGCTACTCTCAACTCTGCTGTTTTTAGCGATGGTTCCTTTGTCTACATTCCCAAAGGGGTAAAATGTCCGATGGAACTGTCTACCTATTTCCGCATGAATAGCGGAGATACGGGGCAATTCGAGCGTACCTTGATTGTGGCAGAAGAAGGCTCTTCTGTCAGCTACCTCGAAGGTTGTACCGCACCCATGTACGATAGCAATCAGCTTCATGCGGCAGTAGTAGAGTTGGTTGCTCTCGATAATGCGGAAATTAAGTACTCCACGGTGCAAAACTGGTTTGCTGGGGATGAAAAAGGCAAAGGTGGTATCTATAACTTTGTCACCAAGCGCGGGTTGTGCAAGGGAGTAAATTCCAAAATTTCTTGGACGCAGGTAGAAACTGGTTCGGCAATTACTTGGAAGTATCCTAGTTGCGTATTGGTTGGGGATAACTCCGTTGGAGAATTTTATTCGATCGCTTTGACTAATAACAAGCAACAAGCCGATACCGGTACTAAGATGATCCATATTGGCAAAAATACCCGCAGTACTATAATTTCTAAGGGAATTTCGGCAGGAGAGTCCAAAAATAGTTATCGAGGTTTAGTGAAAATGGGACCCAAAGCTAAAGGCGCGCGCAATTACTCGCAGTGCGACTCGATGTTAATTGGGGATAATGCCGAAGCCAATACTTTCCCTTACATTCAGGTAGATAATAATACTGCTAAAGTGGAGCACGAAGCTTCTACTGCTAAGATTGGGGAAGAGCAATTGTTTTACTTTGCCCAGCGCGGTATTTCTGAAGAAGATGCAATTTCCATGTTAGTTAGTGGTTTCTGTAAAGATGTGTTGAATGAATTACCCATGGAATTTGCTGCAGAAGCGGATAAGCTGTTGAGTTTGAAGTTAGAAGGAACAGTAGGATAGGTTTTGGAGGCAGCCAGTTCGAGCGATCGCTTTTTTGTCTCACGCAAAGGGCGCAAAGAAAAAGTTCGCTAAGAGGCGATCGCCTCTGGATGGAAAGAGATTTAGAAGTTAGGAAGATGGTAACTCATTCATCAGCGACTACATCAGAATATACAAGTAATCTTTACGATCGAGATTACTATCTTTGGTTAGAAACAACTGCCCAATTTCTTCGTGATGGTAAGCTCAATGAGCTAGATCTTCCTAATTTAATTGAAGAAATTGAAGACATGGGCAGGAGTGAAAAACGAGCAGTCAAAAGTAATTTGATTGTTGTTTTAATGCATTTACTTAAATACAAATATCAAGGGGAGAAACGTAGTAATAGTTGGCGATTTACTTTAAAGAACATCGTTTTCGCTTGCGAGAAGCTTTTCAAACTAGCCCTAGTCTCAAAAACTATTTTGCTGAGGTTTTTGATGAATGCTATCGAGATGCTAGAGATCTAGCTGCTACCGAAACTGGCTTATCTATCAAAATTTTTCCGGCTGAATCTCCTTTCACTCCTGAAAATTCTCTCAATCCAGATTATTTACCCGATTAATAGTTATACAATTAATTCTTAACAAAAAAATTATGAGCGAAGTAATTTTATCGGTACGTAATTTAACTGCTAGTGTAGACGGCATACCTATTTTGAAAGGTGTTGATTTAGAAATTAAAGCTGGGGAAGTTCACGCCATCATGGGGCGTAATGGTTCTGGTAAAAGTACTTTATCTAAGGTTATCGCCGGACACCCAGATTATGAAGTAACTGCTGGAGAAATTATTTACAAAGGGAAAAATATTCTAGAGCAAGAACCAGATGAAAGAGCCTTAGATGGAATTTTCTTGGCTTTTCAGTATCCCATCGAAATTCCTGGAGTCAGCAATTTAGACTTCCTACGAGTAGCATACAATGCTAAACGCAAGCATCAGGGACTAGAAGAACTAGATGCATTTGATTTTGAAGACTTAGTTGAAGAAAAGCTGGAAATTGTGAAAATGAAATCCAGCTTTTTAGAGAGAAGTCTTAACGAAGGTTTTTCTGGTGGGGAAAAGAAACGCAACGAAATTTTACAGATGGCTTTGCTCGATCCTACCTTAACGATTTTAGATGAGATTGACTCGGGTTTGGATATTGATGCGCTTAAGATTGTTGCCGAAGGAGTCAATCAATTGAAAACTTCTGATAAAGCTTATTTGATAATTACCCACTATCAGCGTCTTCTCAACTACATCGAACCGGATTTTGTCCACGTGATGCATGATGGCAGAATCATCACTAGTGGTGGTAAGGAATTGGCTTTAGAGTTAGAATCTCGCGGTTATGAGTTCCTTGACGAACAATCATTAGCGGAGGTAGGTGCATAATGGCGGTACAAATTCCTTTTGCTACTGTGTCTCAGTTGGAAGAAGCAGGAATAGTCGAAGACGCTTTTCTGATAGGTTTACTCAAGCAGTGTCAAATCTCAGAAAATGAGCCTGCTTGGTTACAAGCTGTTCGTCAACAGGCGGCTGCTTGGGTGGCGAGGTTAAGAGTTCCTACTAATAAAGATGAGGAATGGCGATTTACCGATTTATCTTCTTTAGTAAGGACAGATTTTATCAAGCCAATCCCTATCAAAGTCGAAAACATCGCCTCCATTCCAGAAGCATTGCAAAGTCGTTTGGTATTCGTCAACGGAGTCTATTCTCCCGAACTATCAGATGTAGCTGCACTTCCTAAAGGAGTATATGTAGGTAACTTAAATCAATTGCCACAAAAATATCCGATTGAGGAATATTTTGCCAAACACCAAGACACAGGAGATGTTTTTACTTCCTTAAATACGGCTGGGTGTGAGGATATTGCTGTAGTTTGGGTAGAGAAAAATGTGGTTTTAGAAACTCCGATTCATCTTGTTTTTGTTTCGGCTACAGACAATAAAGCTAGTTTTTCCCAACCTCGCACTTTAGTTGTGGCGGAAAGAGGAGCAGATTTATCTATAGTGGAAGAGTATAGCGGCACGGGAGTTTATTTTACTAATGCGGTTACTGAAATTTGGGTAGGAGAAAACGCTGGGGTAAAACACACTCGCCTTCAACAAGAATCCGAAAAAAGCTTTCACATTAGTAAAACTGCTGTCTCCCAAGCCTGCGATAGTCGTTACACTATTAATGAGATTAACTTTGGCGGTAGACTATCTCGTCACAATCCAGAAATATTGCAACAAGGAGAACAAACTCAAACTTCCCTCCATGGTTTAACTATTACCAGCGGAGAACAATTAGCCGATACTCACAGTATTGTTGCTCTAACCAAGCCTTATGGAACAACCAATCAACTACATAAATGTATCGTCGGCGATCGCGCTCATACTGTTTTTAATGGTAAGATCTTCGTTCCTAAAGAAGCTCAACTTACCAATGCTGCCCAGTTAAATCGTAACTTGTTGCTCTCACCAAAGGCTCGGGTCAATACCAAACCCGAATTACAAATTACGGCAGATAACGTCAAATGTTCCCACGGTGCGACTGTCAGTCAGTTAGAAGCAGACGAAATTTTTTATCTACGCAGTCGCGGTTTAAGCGAAGACGATGCTCGTCACCTCTTAATTGATGCTTTTGCCAAAGAGATTATTGAGCGTATTCCTGTAAAATCTTTGCAGGAAAAAATAACTCAAATAGCGCTCGGAAAAACGCAATAAAAAAGTAGTTTTACTTGTTCGAGAATTCATAATTCATAATTCAGATTTTCCAATGACTGCTATCCAAGAAAAAACCCTCGCTGCTCGCGTTCGTGATGATTTTCCGATTTTACATCAGAAAATTCATGACAAACCATTAATTTATTTTGATAGTGCTGCTAGTTCTCAAAAACCGAAAGCAGTTCTCGATGCCCTTTGTTACTATTACGAACACGATCATGGAAACGTTCATCGAGGCGCGCATACTCTAAGTGTAAGGGCAACCGATGCTTATGAGGAGGCAAGAAATAAAGTAGCTAAATTTGTAAATGCTACGGCACGAGAAGAAATTATTTTTACTCGCAATGCCTCAGAAGCAATTAATTTAGTTGCTTATAGTTGGGGATTGACTAATTTAAATCCAGGGGATGAAATTATTATTTCGGTAATGGAACATCATAGTAATATCGTTCCTTGGCAATTAATTGCTCAAAAAACAGGAGCAGTTATTAAGTATGTACAATTAACTGCAACAGAAGAATTCGATCTAGAGCACTATCAAGCTTTACTATCAAATAAAACTAAACTAGTATCTACTGTTCATGTTTCTAACACTTTGGGTTGTATTAATCCAGTAGAAAAAATAGTAGAACTAGGACATAAATATGGTGCAAAAGTTCTCATTGATGCTTGCCAAAGTGTTCCTCATATGCCCATAGATGTTCGGGAAATTGATTCTGACTGGTTAGTTGCTTCCGGACACAAAATGTGTGGACCGACAGGAGTTGGGTTCCTTTATGGTAAGAAGGAATTGTTAGCAGAAATGCCTCCTTTTTTAGGAGGAGGAGAAATGATTTCAGAAGTATTTTTAGACCATTTTACCTGGGGAGAATTGCCTCATAAATTTGAGGCGGGAACGCCAGCAATTGCTGAAGCGATCGCTCTTGGAGCAGCAGTTGACTATTTAACTAATATTGGCATGGAAACAATTCATGCTTATGAAGAAGAATTAATTGCTTATTTATTCAAAGAATTAGCAGAAATTCCTACTTTAAGAATTTATGGACCAAAACCTACAGTTGATGGTAAAGGTAGGGCGGCACTAGCTGCGTTTAACGTAGAAGGAATCCATGCTAGCGATTTATCTACCTTATTAGATCAAGAAGGTATAGCGATTCGTTCCGGTCACCATTGTACTCAACCTTTACATAGAATTTTTGGTGCTTCCGGTAGTGCTAGAGCAAGCTTATATCTCTACAATACTCGCGAAGAAATCGATACTTTTATTGCGGCGTTGAAGGACACGATTGATTTCTTTAGTAGCATGATGGAATAAGATTTGCATTTGCTTTGCGAGTATTCCCATAAGTCCACACTACCCTAGTGCGGTGGCAAACCTTTTTTAATTAATGTTTTTTGAGTAAGGAGAGTCTCTTTTTTAGCCATCCGATCTTCTTTCTTTTCTGAAAGGTTCGACAAACTCTTGAATAATTTCATCTGGTTCATCTAAAAAGTAAGAGTCAGAGCGATCTTCTTGTAAATTCAACCCAGTCGGATTACTTTCAGATTCGAGAAAATCCCACAAAATTTCATCAGGTTCATCATCTGGTAGATCGTCATCAGATTTGCAATCTGTTAATACAGAGGAACTCTCATACCTCGATTTGTCTTGAAAGCTGCTGTTATTTAGATAATGAGATAGGATATAAACAATTGCTTTGGCTTCAGTCAATCCAAGTAACTCGGCATGCTTGGCTAGCTGCTTTCTTACCAAGTCTGGAAGCTCTAATGTAATCTGTTGTTTATTAGTATTTATGTACTGATTGCCTTCCATTGAATTTATTTTTTACAAAAACAATTAAATTTATTTATCAAATTGTAGCCATAGACGAAGAATGGACGCGGTAAAATCGAGCGCAACGGCGAGCTCGGCGAAATTTATCATCTTAACGATCTTGCTATTATTATCTTCAAAGACCAGTCGAGATTTATAATTGTCGCGATCGCTTTAAAATTCGACAAGATAAAACTATCGTGCCTTTGACTCAAAACGATCCTGGCCAATTGATTTGCAGTTATTTCGAAAAGTAGTCATCCGTTCTTCCTCATCGAACGGTTTTAATTTTTATTAGTTTGTTATTTTTGCTCGTACATTTTGGTGTCGAACTAATAAATGGCGATACTTTTCGTTATTCTTAGCTAAAAGCCACTTTTGTTTAAAAATTTCTGCCGACTCTGCTTTGAGTGGATCTACTTCATAGGGCAATATTTCCCGTCTGGCTTGTTGTTTTCTGCTTTCGACTTGGCTTTTTGGGGATTGGTGCGATATTTTTTACCACTTTTATGGTTAGCATAGCGACGAGCACGAGTATAACCCATTTGGAGAAATTTGCGAGCCATATCTGCGCCAACAAAATCGTCTTGTTCTAAATACGCCAGAAACATTTGATAAATCTTTTCACTAGAGTTTTTTAGCTATTTCTGGCGTTTTAAATCGCCAATAAGGAAGAATTTCAGATTTATATGGCTCTATTAGCAATACTCCTTGCTCGCCCTTGCCATTGGAATACAGTTCCGGAGAAGCACGAAAATTGATGTTTTGGAAATCTAATGAATCATCAAAAGATGACACGAGGGAAAAAACTCCATAGCATCTATATCGGCGATCGCCAGCTTTTTTCGTCTAAGATAACTGCTACGAGCATCATGTCATTTAAATAAATGTGGTTTATTGGAATATTGTTGGTTTGCGTTGTTCGGGTTGGGGTGGTGCTGCCGATTGACCACCTTGCAGTCTTTCTCCCGTACCGCCATCAGCCGGATCGAGAAAAGGTCGTAGATCGATATCTTTTGGGGACTGGGGAGTATTGCTTTGACCACCTCTTATACCACCAAGAACATTGCCAATTTGATTGAGCAAATTATCATCTCTATTTGTGTAAGTATATACCCCTTGGGTTTGTTGACCGTCATCAGCGATTAGTAAATTTTCAAAAATCAGATCGCGAGTCAATTGAGGGTCTTGACCGGGAGGTACCGTAAGCACGATGCGACAGTCAGTTGGGTCTACTTGCGTGGTGACGCAAATAGTATTATAGTTGTTTTCTACTCCCGTCGTTAATTCCAGCAAACCATCCTCGCGATAAAATTCTAATCTGCGGCTAATTTCATTACAACGTCTTTCAGGAGTCCAACCACCGCCCATTTGACTGGGAACTGCCCAAGGATAAGCATCATTAGGCTGGCTTTCTGGGTGATACATTACCGTATATTCACCGTTGACAAATTCACAAGTAAATCTAGTATCGGAACTGGTGCGAGTGGGAGTTGAAGAAGGAACGGTCGGGCTAGAACTGGGATCGTCTATAATTACCTCTGGTGGTTCGGTGCCGCGTTGACTAATCAGTCTAAGAAAGGGATTCTTGGTCTGTTGGGCACGATTTGAAACAGTAGAAAGTGGGATAGCATTAACGCTACTACCGCCGAAAAAAAGAGCAATACCTAGGATAAAACCAACTTTTGTCCAGGAAAATTTAGTGATTGATTGTGGCGTTCTATTAGATTGAAATAACTTCATGTCTTCTTCCTTAAAATTCTTTATATCTTAGGATTTTTGTGCCTAATTAGTAATCTATATTTACAGCTTAGACAGAAAAAGATTTTCCGCCATACTGCTTTGATTTATCTTTGCATTTATGACGGAGGGAAAAGTAAAAGGTTTCTAGTGGCTTTAAAATTTGTTGGTGCTGTAAACTTACGCGCTAAATTACCAATTTATATTTCGGCATTCAGTAGGCGTTTCTCTAAATACTGACCGATCATTATTTCTTGTCCGGCACGGGAAATAATTGTTTGTCTGGTACGGTAATTTTGCCCTACTAATTTTATTTCTTCTTCAAAAACTGAACCCTTGTACTCGGTACGCAAGCACATAGTTTGTGGATTAGTAAACGAAAAGGTGGCAATTACCGGATTGGGAGTAGCAAAACCGCGATCGCGATATAAAATATTTCCCTTGACTCCAAATACGGTTGAACCGCTAGAAGGCTTGCGAATTTGTCCGGTATAGTTACTTTCCCAAGTTACTTGAGTGCGCTGGGCGCGGGAACTTGGTGAGGGGCTGTGGGCTGAATTTACTTCAGCCCCTTGTAAGCCCCGTTCCCGCGCAGGAAGCGCAGTGTTTTCACAGCCACAAATTAAAGAATCTATTTCGTCTAATTGATGAGATTGAGCTAGTTCAATCAATTGTGGCGCGCCTTGTTCGAGAAATGTGACACTCAGTCTGCTTTCGACTTCTTGAGGTTCTGTCTCTTTATTTAGGGTATAGTAACGTCGTTGAGATTTCCACTCCCCTGCAGATTGCTGGAAAAACTCGACTGCTAAAGATTCTACTGATTGAGAAACTTGCGTCATTCTCACTGAACTCATAGAGACAAAACCTCATTCAATTAGGTTGTATACTCATATTTTGATAGTTTTGTCAAGAATCAAGATTTATTTTGTTACTATTCTTAATATATCATAAACTACTAAGCTATTGTGCGTTTAATTTAACTGATGTGAGCGCGAAATCCTCCTGCTCAACAAAGTAGCTATAGATTGCGTAGGTAAATGGACAACAGAACGCACCTACCATTATTTAAGCGAGCAAGAGGTAGAGCGATCGCGCACGGAATTTAGCCTTCGTCCGTTAACTTCAGAACAAAAACAGAAAGTGTTGACAGATAATGCCTATGGTGAAGTCCTCAACAATACTCAATATTATTTACATTAAATTTTATAAAACTTGATGATAACCGCTGTAGCAGCATTGTATAAATGAACTTGTCAAGGTGCTTTAAAAGTCAAGTCGATTGGCTTGAGCAAAAAAACAAATAACCCAGACTAACTTAGCTCAATCCTTAAAAAACTGCGCTTTTTTGGGCGTGTATTTTTTAAGAAGAGCATTTTGATTTATCAATTAGAAAAAAATATTACCCTAAAAATAACAGGTGATGCTACTAAATCTGTTACAAAACTAGAGTAGGCGTAGAGCAGCGAAACATCATGTATATGTTTCACTTCACTGCGTTTTGCTTGGCTCCTGTGATAGAGAAAAACTTTGCTATTGCTATAAGAATAAAGTTTCGTAATGAATATTACCAAGTTTGTAAGGCTTTTGTTCGAGCTTTACTGATGAACTCTCTCTATTGGTGGCGCAAATATAATCGGAGATGATGAATATGTTGGAGCTTAACAAGAGCATGTTGCCACCGATTGCTCGCAAAAAAATGCAAGCTTGGATTAGGAGTAGACATTTAATCTGTTCGGGTCATTTTTTCATTTTGGAAACTTTAGAATATTCGACAGTAGAAAGATTTGAAGAATGTGTAAAAAGTCTAGGTGGCACATTAATTTCTGTTGAATCTATCCGAAAAGTCTGGGTTGGTAATCATCATAGATTAATTCTTTATCAAGCAAAAGCTAGTCTACATACTCCCAATCACGAGTTAAAACAATATTGGATTAAATTTGGTAGTTTTCATACCAGATTTGACGAACGCTCTTGTTAACAAAAATCTAAAAATAAATTGGAGGAATTGCAAAATGATTAATAATTTTATGAATCCAGTACTTGAAAAAGCATCAGAATTAGGGGTTTCTTTATACGAGGATTCAGAGCCAGTCGAACTTTTTTCTAATAGCTCACAAGCAGAAATAGAAACCGTTATTGGTGCCGTTTATCGGCAAATTTTGGGTAATGTTTATATTATGGAAAGCGAAAGGCTAACAGTACCTGAATCTCAGTTTAAACTAGGTAAAATGAGTGTGAGAGAGTTTGTTCGCCATGTTGCTAAGTCAGAACTTTACCGTTCTCGCTTTTTTGATACTTGTCCTCGTTACTGTTTTATCGAGCTAAACTTTAAACATTTGCTTGGTCGCGCGCCTGAAAGCCACGAAGAGATAAGTATTCATAGCCGAATATTAGATAAAGAGGGTTATGATGCCGAAATAGATTCTTATCTCGACAGCGATGAATATGTAAAAAACTTTGGAGAAAATATAGTTCCTTATTATCGTGGTTATAAAAGCCAAATAGGGAAAAAGATAATTGGTTTTCCCCATCTTTTTCAACTTCTGCGAGGTGCGGCTAGTAGTGATAAAAACCCTATCACTAATAATTACGCGCGTTTGAATCGCTCGCTCTTTACTAATCGTCCTAGTGCAGTTATTCCTCCTTCTTCTAGTATTAGTACTTATGGTGGAATGACCGATGTGAATAAACTATTAGCTGAAGTATTAAAGCCAAAACCTCAATCAGTAAAAACTCAAACAACTACTAGTAAGCCAGGAGAAGAGCGAGCATATTCGACTCCAACTCAATTTTATACAAATTTAGAACAACAATATCAAGAACAAGCATTACAAATTCAGCAATTACAGCAAAGACTTGCTCAGTTGAGTCCGGTTGCTAGTATCGGCGCTGCACAAGTGAACAAATGGCAAGGAAGGGTTTATGCTCCAGAAATTGGTGCCGAGGAATTCTCTGGAACCAAATCTCTAAGTCAGATGCTCGCAGACGCGAACAAGCAAGATCTCCAGCTTCAAGTAGAAAAACAACAAGAAATGATTGCTAAACTCGAACGACAAATAGCCGAAGCACAAAGTTTAGCATTTGTAGGGGAAGCACGTCTAAATAAGTGGCGTAGTCGTGTATTTTTCTAGTTCTTATGGTTATTGTCTGAACATTTTCACATTCATCTAGTCATATTTCTTCTTCTCCGCCGTTTTACAAAGACTGTTACGAGTGGAACGGCGGCTTACCGTTTTCTCGTCTGCATATTAAATAAGCTGCGATGACTTGTTCCTTTTTTTGTTTCCTTGGCTAGAAGTTGTCAGTTTTGAGATTTGATGCTTTAGGAAGCATAAGAATTATTCCTGAATAATAAAGCTTTCTAGTACAGGGAATTGAACTACCATATACTCATATACCGATCTTCACAGCCTCTTTCGGGAAACTGGATATATGGTCAGGAAAAGATATAGCAAACTGCACGAGTCCGTAACCAGTAAATCTAAACCAAGTATTACTGTAACTCCCACAACTTTGCAAAACCTAACTCAAATAGCCAGAAAGGTAAGATTATCTAGATCTGCTTTAATCGAAGGAGTAGCGAAAGGTAAAATCGCCATAGCCAGCACCAAAGCTAATATCCAGATTGATGTGGATAAAGTATCGGGAATATTTAACCACATTAATGGTTTTTCTATCGCTCCCCAAGAGACAGAATTGCATTCAACCGAACAAGGAACAGAAACGATATCGGCAGAAGCTTATCAAGCTTTGCAAAATCAGTTAGCAGAAAAACATGACTTAATTGAAGATCTACGCCAACAATTACAAGAAAAACAATCCCAACTAGAGCAACAAAATCAAAATTCTCAATCTTGGCAACAACAAATAAAAGCTAAAGACGAACAAATCCAAGAGCAAGGTTCTTTAATTAATCAGTTGAGGCAAGAATCGGGAGAACAACTCACCGAAAGCGACAATATTCAAACAGAAAAAAATAAATCAAATGTAAGAATAACTATATTTGTGTTTATTTTATTTGCAATTATGGTAACTTTCTTATTGAAATATTACTATTCATATATGTAAATGCAAACTAAAGATCGGAGAGGAATAAAAATGGCGAAAAAAAATCGTAAAGTTGTTGCTAAAACTTCTAGTCTAATTGGCAAATCTCAACTGGGAATTTCCCTAACTTCTACCGCCATGGAAAACTTTAATAAAATGGTGAAAGAAACGGGATTGTCTAGGTCGCAGTTAATTGAAGATTTAGCTACGGGAAAAATTGCGATCGCCAGTTATTCCGCAGATAAAACTATTGCTTTTGAAAAAGTAACGCAAGCAGAAGATTTATCATCTAATGAGTCGGTTCATACTAATATAAAAATCCTTAACGGTACGGAAAAACTGCCAGATATAGAGGTTAAATCTAGCGAAACAGGTAAGCAGGCAACCGACGAATCTTCTTTAATAGAATTACAACAAAAATTAGTAGAGCAAACTGAGAGCTCTGAAAAATTGCAACAACAGTCAGATAAACAAGCTGACTTAATTACACAATTACAAAATCAGCTTGCCGAACAAAAAGCTCAAGCATCTGAGCAAGCAGAAAATCGTGGTTCTTTGGAAAAACAAATTAAAGAACAAAGCGATCTGGTTAACGAGTTAAAACAACAGTTGGCTCGGCAACAAGAATTAACAGACAAACGAGCAAAAGATTATGAGTCTTTACAACAACAATTAACTGAACGAGAAGAACAAATTGATGAATTACAAACCCAACTGTCTCAACAAACAGATAGTAACCAGTCTCTTCAACAGGAGTTGAGAGATAGAGAAGAACAACTTGCTCGATTACAACAGCAGTTAGAACGGCAACAAGCTGAACTGAGTCAGCAAACAGAGACTAATCAAACTCTTCAACAACAGTTAACTGACAAAGAGGAACAACTCAATCAATTCAAACAACAATTACAGGAGAAAGAGAATCAACTATCTCAACAAAGCGATCGCATTCAAACTCTCGAGCAACAACTAAACGATACGCAAACCCAACTGTCTCAACAAACGGACAGTAACCAGTCTCTTCAACAGGAGTTGAGAGATAAAGAAGAACAGATCGAGCGTTTAGGACAACAACTGAGTAAGCGAGAAAATCAACTAAGTCAAACAGAAACACAACTCGAGCGACAAAGTGAGCGTAACGAAACCCTTCAACAACAAATTGACGACAAGGAACAACAAGTCAATCAATTACAACAACAATTAGAACAACAACAAACCGAACTAAATCGACAAGCAGAAAGTAATCAAGCCATTCAAAAAGAACTAACCGATACACAAAAACAACTAAATGAACTAGAAAATCAACTATCACAGCAAACAAATAATAACCAGTCTCTTCAACAACAGCTAAAGGATACACAAACGCAACTAAGTCAACTAGAAAAGCACCTACGGGAGAAAGAAACTGAATTAGATCGACAGAGCGATCGCGCTCAGACTTTCGAGCAACAATTAACTAATACACGAGAACAACTGCAGGAACTAAACACTCGGTTGTCTCAACAAACAGATGATAATCAAGCTCTTAAACAAGAATTAACTGATACAGAACAACAGCTTAGCCAGTTCAAACAACACTTATCCGAACAAACAGATAAATATGGCTCCTTAGAAAAACAAGCCAAAGAGCAAGAAGATTTAATACATAAATTGCAAGACCAATTGACCGAACAAAAATCTTTGGTTGCTCAAAAAATTCAATCTAATAAATACAAAAATTGGGCAATTATTCTCTTGTCTTTGCTACTAACAATTGTATCCATTGGATTAGCTAAAACTTACTTAATGATATCCTAAAGCAAGTTAAAAAATTAATTTACCTTACGACAACTCGGTCGGAAATTTGAGTTTAATTTATTTTAAATAAACTTCTGACCGATTTTTATTTACTTAATATTACTATGCCCAACCAACAGGAAAATAATGACCCAGCCGCTCGTTAGCATTATTATTCCAGTTTTCAATGAAGCAACCACGATTGTACAGACTTTATGGCGATTAAAAGATGATGTTGGCGTAGAGTTAATTGTTGTTGATGGGGGCAGTCAAGACGATACTGTTGAGTTGGTACTTCAGATGGGAGTGAAGGTAATTTCCTCTCCTATCCCAGAACGTGCCCAACAAATGAATATTGGTGCAGCTGCAGCTAGAGGAGATATCCTTTTATTTCTTCATGCCGACACGCAACTGCCCCAAAACTATCAAAAAATAGTGCAAATGACTCTAGCAAAAGAGAGAGTAATTGCCGGTGCTTTTGAATTAGCAATAGATAGTCAACAATGGTCTTTACGGCTAGTAGAAAAAATGGTTAACTGGCGATCGCGCCTTTGTTCGCTTCCCTATGGCGATCAAGCAATTTTTTTAGATAAAAGAGTATTTCAAGATTTGGGCGGATTTGCCAATCTACCCATTATGGAAGACTTCGAGTTCATCCAACGACTGAAACGTCGGGGCAAAATTGCGCTTGCGCCTGTAGCCGTATTAACTTCCGATCGTCGTTGGCAAAAGTTGGGCGTATTGAAAACAACCTTAATCAACCAATTAATTATTGTCGGCTATTATCTAGGAATTTCACCTACACGATTGAGACATTTTTATCACAACCGACGTCTTTTTTCTAAAAACTCTAAATAAGAGTTCAAATTGCTAATTGCCTTCAATCATATCGTTGGCTACTTTAACACACTCATCACAGATATGAATGTTATTTAATCCTGCAAATACCTGATGTACTGGTTTCTGACTTTTGCCACAAAAAGAACATTTGTTGTGTTCGGCTTCGATAGTTTTTTGAGCTTGTTTGACACACTGGTCACAGATATATACCCCAGGTCCTGCAATTAACTTATTAACCAAATACTCAGCTTTGCCACAAAAATTACACCGAATCAGTTTTTTTTTATTGAAGCGTCGGGTTATAGGAGTAGCAAACACTATAGATTCCCTTAAAGTTTTTTCGATCATAGGAGCAATCTATTCTCACCGCTAGCATTGTTGCGTTTTGTTTATATTTCATTAACAAACCAATCTGATAGACATAAAACTTAAATTAACAGTACATATAATTTAATAATTTAGCTAGCGATCGCTCTCTGGAAAAGATTGGTAAGCTTGGTTAATATTTATAGCCATTCCAATTAATTTCCTCGTAGTGTGTCAAACCGGGAATAGGAAACGGGGAACAGTAAATAGCAAGGCTTACGGTTTCTATTGGGAACGACTATAGTATGAAATAAACGAATTAAAAGATATTCCGGATTGTAAATATCAACTATTAAAAGATTTATCTAAACAGGAATTACATAAACCCAATCTTGATATTCTGAGTCTTTATTTTCTGTAATTTCTGTTAACTTATGTTTTAGTTTTTCGGTTATCGGTCTTTCGCTAGATAAATGATAATTTTCCACTCTTTTCACTGGCGTAATTTTTGCTGCTGTACCGCTTAAAAATACTTCATCTGCAATTAGCAGTTCGGTTTTATCCACTGGTCTTTCTATTACTTCTATACCTAAGCCTTTGGCAATAGTAATAATGCTACCTCTAGTAATTCCTTCAAGAATATCCTGATCGAAACCAGGAGTAATTAATTTACCATCTCGAACAAGAAAAATATTCATGCCCGAAGCTTCACATACTTTACCCTGAGAGTTTAGTAAAATTGCTTCATCAAATCCAGCTTCAACAGCCTCTGTTTTCGCCAGAGACGAGGTTATATACGCACCGCTAATTTTTCCTCTTAAGGGCAAACTTCGATCTTCTTGACGGTGCCACGAACTAATGCGACAAGTAATTCCATCAGGAGATAAATAGTCTCCTAATTCCAATCCATAAACAAAAAAGTTTTTTTCAATGTTATGTAATCTAGGAGCAATACCCAGATCGGAAGTGTAGACAAAAGGACGGATATAAAATGATTTATTTGGCTTATTTTTTTTGACAAAATCAATAATTATTTGTTGAATTTTATCTGCTGGTAAATCGTAATTTAAATACTTAGCACTGTTACTTAATCTTTTACAGTGACAATCTAATCTAAATAGTAAAATTTGGTCAGACTTTTGCGGATCGGGAATACCTCTCAACCCACCAAAAGCAGCCGTTCCATAATGTAAGGCGTGGGTAGCTATGGATATTCTTGCTTCTTCAAAGGGTACAAATTGATTTTCAAAATAAGCAATTGGTAGAAAAGTGTGCATGATTCTTCTATATATATTTAAATTTAAGCGCGACTATATAGTTAATGGAAGTATTAAAGATTTTAACTTGGAATAGACTTTTTCAGTTATTAGCCAGTAGGGACGTAGCATGCTACGTCCGTACACCAAGTCAGGAGTCAAAAGTAAAAACTGGTCGCTATTCACATATAACTTTGAACGAGCGAACTTTAATAACTGTTCCCTGTTCCCTACTCACTATTACCGCCAGCCAGATAAATTTTGCTGTTGTGCATCGGAAGCAGATTCAATTTGTACAATTTCATAACGACTGGGTCGAGATTGAGCTAGAGTAACCGGTAAAGTTTTCAGTTCGTCTTTATGAAAGACGGTGACATGAATATTATCACCAACTTGGTAATCTTTGAGACGCTCGTTGAGTTGTTGAGAGGTAACGCGGATGCCATTAATGGCTAATAATTCATCGTCTGCATCAATTCCTGCTTTTGCTGCAGGAGACTCGGCTTCAACAAACTTAATCATTTCCTTACCATTTTCTGACTGTACATTCATTCCTAGATGAGGAAATGGTTCGTCTTCCATTACACTTCTCAATTGCAAACCAAAAGGTTCTAGATATTCATCAAACGGTAATTCTTCCGTAGTATCGATGTAGCGATGGAAAAAGTCACTTAAGTCTGATTCTGCTATCGATTCGATTACCTCCTGCAGTTGTTCTGTAGTAAAACCAATCTCGTCCTTACCAAAACGCTGCCACATTTCCCGCATGACATCGTCTAGCGATCGCCTATTATTATGCCGTACCCTAATCAGTAGATCTAGCAACAACGAAACCAATTCTCCCTTCAAATAATAGGAAATCTGATTATTATCACTATTAGCATCGCGGCGATACAGCTTAATCCAAGCATCAAAACTAGATTCTCCTAAAGGCTGTACTTTGCGTCCCGGTATATTTAAATATCTAGTAATATCTTTGCTCAAGTTTTCTAAAAAAGTTTTGCGATTGTAAATACCTGCACGCAAGGGAATTAAAATATCGTAGTAGCTAGTCGTCCCTTCACAAAACCAGAGAAATGTAGTGTAATTTTCGCGTTCGTAATCAAACTCTTCTAAAGCTTTGGGACGAATACGCTTGACATTCCAAAGGTGAAAGAATTCATGGGCTACTAACTGCATGAAGCGATTATATTGTTCTTTAGCTCGAAAACCAAAACGAGGATAATTGAGAGAACAAGAATCTTTATGTTCTAAACCACCGTAGCCACTACCGGATAAATGTAACAGAAATAAATATCTCTCGTAAGGCAAGCCTTCATACAATTCGGCTTCCGTTTGAATAATTCTTTTGGTATCTTTAATAATTTGTTCTGCTTTGGCGTTACCTTCACCCCAAATAGCTAATTGATGGGGTTTGCCTAAAGCTTCAAAATCGTATATTTTGTGTTTGCCGATTTCAAAGGGACTATCGACTAAGGTATCGAAATCCTTAGCCTCGAAAGTATTTTCTTCTCCGGCTACTGTAGGTAAGGTAGTAGTTACTTGCCAATCCGATCGCGGCGGCACGATTTTTACTTTAACCGATCGCTTTTCCCAACCAGGAATAAACAAAAACAAAGCAGCACCGTTAAAATAACCGTGGGTAGCATCTAAATGATTGGTGCGCACGGTTAATTCATTGGCAAATATGCGATAACGTACTGTAATTTCTGAAAAACTATCGGTTTTAACTTGCCAATGATTTTTACTTACTTTACAACTAGATAATGACTTTTTGCTACTACTATCTTCAGCGACAAAATCTTGTAAGTGCTTGGCATACTCTCTGACTAAATAAGAACCAGGAGTCCAAACTGGCATCTTTAGATCGAGGATTGGTGCTTGCCAATTGCTTATTTGCAAAGTCACCTCAAACAAGTGGGAAACTGGCTGAGGCATTGCAATTTGATAAAATATTGTAACTTGTTTAGTGTTAGGGTATTGCTGTCGAGTAGCGGTAGCTTCAGTCATCAAACTTTTCCTGCTAGATAAATTAGCTGCTTAAGATTAGTTAAACATAAGGTTTGATTGGATGGATCTATTTCAATCCAACCATTACTTTGTAGATTGTCTATAATCTTGCTAATTTCATCAACATCGAGCTCGGTTATATCGGCTAAATCGGTTTCGGGAATATTCAAGATTACAGTTCCTTTATCTTCCTGTTGACCATAACTTTCGGCTATAGAAACTAAGGTTTTCGCTAACCTGGCTGCAGGAGAATAATGCCGAAGTTGCCAGTAAATATTAAATTGTCTCAGTCTTTTGAGAGTCAACTGTAACAGCCGTTGCTGTAATTTGCTATCTTTAGATAATGCTTGCAGAAATCTTTGGGCTGAGATGCTAAATAGATTGACAGGAGAAAGAGCAACTACTGCCAGTCTTTCGGGAAATTCATCTAGAATTGCCATTTCTCCAAAAAAGTCCCCTTTGCCCAAAATTGCCTGAGTGACAGTTTTATCCGGATATACGTACTGTAGTTTAATCCAGCCAGAAACAATTAAGTATACTGCTCTGCCCCAGTCATCAGCTGCTAAGATTTCCTCATCTTTTTTATATTCTTTAGTTGTGGCGATCGATAGAAGCCAGGCTATGGTTTCTGGGCTAGCCGTATTGAACAAAGGAAAAAGCTGGCTAAAAGCCTGAATTTCCATAAAAAAAAAATGGGGTAGACAGTTACCTAGATAATAAAAAATCAACTACCCCTGGTGACCATAAAACTTGTTTAATTCTTTAATTGCCCTTGGTTTGATTAACTTACTTAACGTTTTGTGCGTCGCTCGCGATTTTGAAGACGGCGATCGCGCCATTTAACCGAGGAGAGGTAGAGTATGCCTCCACTGACGAGAATAAGTAACCCTAGAGCGATCGGAAATAAAATGTTAAGAATGTAATCGGTTTCCACAACTCAATCTTAAAATCCATTGCGTCCCCACACTACCATGCTAATCGACCAGGTAAATAAAGCCAGTACGCTAACCCAACCCAATGTCAAAATATCCATACCCCTATCCGCCTTTATCTCTTCAATTTCATTAAACAATTATAAAATCTATCATACTTCAGTGGTATTTTCTGGGGGAGATTTTGCCTAGTTTACAAACAGAAAGGAACGAATCACTTAAAGCAGGGATAATAGCAGCCTTGTCTTTTGCTGTAGCCGATCTGGCTTTTATCTTATTAAATACATTTGTTTTAGCAAGGCAATGGGAATCTTTGATTCCCCTGCATGTTGATGTGGGTATAAATATATTCATACATGGAGGGATTGGTGGCATTAGTGGTTTGCTGTTTGGTGTAACTTACCGCTATATTATCCGTGACGATAACAATTCTCATCTAAAGGATGGTGCAGTTCTCGCTTTTGGCATAGTAAGGGCATTAGCTTTACTAGAAACAATCATGATTTTTACCGATCGATTTTGGTCTTGGACGATTATATTATCCGTGACGATAACAATTCTCATCTAAAGGATGGTGCAGTTCTCGCTTTTGGCATAGTAAGGGCATTAGCTTTACTAGAAACAATCATGATTTTTACCGATCGATTTTGGTCTTGGACGATTATTTTGAGCGTTGAAAGTATAATCTGTTTTGCGGTCAGCGAAGCTGCGCCTTCGGCGACCGCTCGTTGGGGTCTCGATATTGCCTTAGCGCGTAAATTAATTAAACCTTTTGTTTGAGAACTAATAGTGAATCGACTTTCAGCCAACTAAGCCTTTTCTAGGCTAAAGTAACCCATAGAAACTTCTAGCTGTTAGCTATTGAATTCTGACTCCTGACTCCTGTACGGGCGGTTTGCAAACCGCCCCTACTGTCTCCTGATTTTTAAAACTTATGATTGAAGTCGAACATCTCAGCAAGATCTACGGTTCTACTACTGCCATCGAAGATGTTCATTTTTCAGTAGAGGCGGGAGAAATTCTCGGTTTTTTAGGACCGAATGGTGCGGGTAAAACTACTACAATGCGTATTTTGGCAGGATATTTACCCGCAACTACAGGAACTGCTAGAGTTGCCAATTACGACGTTCATAAACAATCGATGGAGGTACGCCGTCGCATTGGTTATTTACCAGAAACCCCGCCTCTATATCTCGATATGACTGTGGAGGGATTTTTACATTTTGTCGCTAAAATCAAAGGAGTTCCCGCTGGCGATCGCTCTCAAAAAGTAATTTTTGCTATTAAGCGTTGTCAACTGTTAGAGCGGCAAAAGGTAATGATTCGTAAACTATCTAAAGGCTATCGTCAAAGGGTTGGTATTGCTCAAGCACTGGTTCACGAACCTCCCGTGATTATTTTAGATGAACCAACGATAGGACTCGATCCCATTCAACTCATCGAAGTACGTAACTTAATTAAAAGTTTAGCCGGAGAACGCACCATCGTTCTGTCAACCCATATACTTCCAGAAGTTAGTATGACTTGCGATCGCGTTACGATTATTAATCGCGGTAAAGTAGTAGCTACTAATACTCCTATCAATTTGATGAAGGAACTTTCTAGCAGTTCCGGTTATGAAGTAGAAATTGAAGGGGATGCTGCACCTGTATTTTCTGCCCTCCAGCAAATTTCTGGAGTGGCGACAGTAGAAGTTCATCGAGAGCGAGCGTCCTCTGCATCCAATCGTACTTTATTACAAATTACTTGCTCTGACAATGCAGAACCTGGAAAAGAAATTGCTGCTACTATTGTTAATCTAGGATTGGGTTTACAAGAAATGCGTCGGACTCGTCCTAGTTTAGAAGATGTCTTTTTACACTTAACTACTGAAGACTTAGTAGTTTCAACCCAAGAAGAAAATTAGCATTGCAGACTTAAAAATTAAGAATTTAAAATTTATTTATCTATGATAATTGCTAACACCATTGCAATTTTTCAAAAAGAACTTCAAGGTTATTTTGGTTCACCTTTAGCTTATATTGTTGCAGCGGTATTCTGGCTGATTTCCGGGTTATTTTTCGTCGAATTATTGTTAGGACAAGAAGGAATTATTCAACAAGTAGCTACAAGCGAACAGCTAGGAATTGCTACGGCACCTGTAGACGTAGTTTATCTTTTTCTAAATTCCTTTTTTGCCGTAATGGGTTCTCTGTCACTGTTTATTTTACCCATTCTTTCTATGGGACTTTATGCAGAAGAAAGAAAGAGAGGCACGATCGAGTTATTGGCAACATCTCCCATTACTAATTGGGTAGTTGCTTTAGGCAAACTTCTTGGAGTAGTTGCGTTTTTTATCGTGATGATTTTACCTTTATTAATTTATGAAGCGATCGCCTTTAGTGCAGCCAAACCTCCCATTCCTCCTGTAGTACCTTTGTTAGCTCATTTAGGTTTAATTTTACTTGCTACTGCAATTCTTTCTTTAGGAATGTTTATTTCTTCTCTGACCGATAGTTCAATTATTGCTGCTATTCTTACTTTTGCTTTGGTTTTATTTCTCTGGATTATCGATCTAATTGCTAACAATATTGGCGGTGAATTTGGTGAAGCTTTAAAGCATATTTCATTGTTAGAAAGTTATAATAACTTAGTTCAAGGAATTTTCGATACTAGCGATTTAATTTTGCTTGCTAGTTATATTTTTCTCGGTTTATTTCTTACGGCTCTCTCCATAGAAACTTTTAGATTTAGTCGCCAGTAATTAGGTAATAAGTAGAGGCGATTCTCGAATCGCCCGTACATAAGTAATGAGTAATATTGCAATGTCTAAATTATTGTTTTTTTTAGGTTTAACTTTAATTGTAGCCGGCATTGTAGTGGGTTTAATAACAGGGAGTTGGATGCTACCAGCCGTAGGCTTGCTAGCTATTGGAGTAATCTTAATTGTTATTTGGTTTATTTTAATTAGTAAAAACAAAAAAAGTTTTTGGACGAGGCGTTCGACTCAAGCAGGGACTAATGCTTTTATTGCTACTGCCGCCATGCTGGTAATTATTGGTTTAATTAATTTTGTTGCTGTTAGCAATTCTCTGCGCTTCGATCTAACTGAAACTAAACTTTTTACCCTTTCACCTCAATCCCAAGCGATCGTTCAAAACTTATCTCAACCTTTAAAAGTATGGGTATTTGACCGCAACATTAACCCCGAAACCCAAACCTTACTCGAAAATTATCGTCGCTACGGCAACAACTTTCAGTTTGAGTTTGTCGATCCAGAAATTAAAGTTGGACTGGCAGAAAAGTTTAACGTGCAGTCTTTAGGAGAAGTTTATCTCGAATATGGGGACAAAAGACAGCGAATAGAAACTATCGATGCCGCTATCGGTAGTAGTCTTTCCGAAGTACAATTGACCAATGCCATTGAAAGAATCCAGCGCGATCGCACTCCCTACATTTATTTTCTCCAAGGTCATGGAGAACCTCAACTAGACGCTAATGAAGGTGGCTTGTCGCAAGCAGTTAATAGTCTAGAAGCCCGTGGTTACGAAGTTCAACCCTTAAATTTGGCACTTAACGCGCAAATTCCCGACAATGCTGATGTAATTGTAGTTGCTGGACCGACAAGACAATTATTTCCCGCAGAAGTACAAGCTCTTAAAGATTATCTTGATAACGGTGGTAGACTGCTTTTATTGCTTGCTCCCAAAACCGACCCAGGTTTGACTCCCTTACTCCAAAATTGGGGTATAGAATTAGACGAGCGCTTGGTGATTGATGCTTCTGGTGCTGGTAATATTCTCGGTTTTGGTCCTGCTGCACCGATAATTAGCAACTATGGCAATCATCCGATTACCAAAAATTTTAACAATGGGATTTCGGTTTTTCCTGAATCTCAACCCCTTGAGATCTCAGAACTAGAAGGAGTAGATGCCATACCCTTAGTTGTTACCAATGAAAACACTTGGGGAGAAAGTAACCCAGCCGCAGAAGAAATTGTCTTCGATCCACAAGTAGATATAAGAGGTCCTCTCAATCTTGCCTTTGCTCTTACTCGCACTCAGTCTTCAGATAAACAACAAGAGAAAAATACACAATCCCGTCTGGTTATCTTTGGTAGCTCTACTTTTGCCCTTAACGGTTGGTTTCAACAGCAACTTAATAGCGATCTTATCATCAATTCTGTCAACTGGTTAGCAGGAGAAGATGAGCAAATCCTTTCTATCAGTCCAAGAGAACAAACTAACCGTCGAATCAACCTTACGCCACTGCAAGCAGGAATAATTAGCTGGATGGCTTTACTAATTATGCCTTTAATCGGTCTAATTATTGCTGTGATAACTTGGTGGCGCAGACGATGATCGGCGAACACTAACCATTTATCAGTTATGACGATAACCGCTAAAATTTTCAGGGAGAGGTAATGAGATTACTAGATAATTTGTTTTAAGCAAAAGTTTGAGCAATATTTTTCATAGTACGAAATAGCTTATATGGTTGGTCGGGGAAAGGTTGAAACTCAAATCTTTGATAAAAGCTTACGGCTCGCTCGTCAATTGCATCTACTATTACAGCAAAAGAACCAACCTGTTTGCTTGCTTCAAAGCTTTTGTATAGTGCGTCCATCAACAATAATTTACCCCACCCGTATCCCTTATAATTTATGTCTACAGCCAATCTCCCAATAAGAGTTACACCAATTAACGGATATTTTGGCAGTTTCTTAGCAATTGAATTTGGCAGCTCTCCTATACTTATACTGGTCATTGACAGCGTATAATAACCAATTATTTTTTGACGCTCAAGATCGAAAGTCACGTAAGGAATTGCTATATTTCTACTTTGATCTTGAGTAACTGTTGCCTGAAAATATCGATCTAATTTTTCGTTACCACATTTAAAAACTGCTCGATTATGGCGTTTTTCGAGCGGCTCTATGCAAAAATTAACTGCTAAAGGATTTAACACTAATCTTTTGTTATTTATTCATCACCTGCTTGTACCATTGGGCGTCAGCTATTGACTTTTTATTAGGTGCAGAAGAATTTAATAGTGCATCAATAAAACAGGCGCGATCTCGCTCAGTTAACTCTAAAACTTCATACTTTTTAATTGTTTCCAGAGAAGCTTCAGCAAGGACGCTGACCACAAATTCAGTTATGGTCTGTCCGCGCAAATATGCCGCCGTTTCTATTTCTTTTTTTTGCTCCTGTGTTACTCGTGCTTCTAATCGAGCGGTTTTCTTAGCTCGACTGGCTTTTGAAGAGCCTTTATCTGATGACGTACTCATGATTTAGTTTTGTATTTTAGTTATATTTTGACATGATGTACGCGCTATGTACGGACATTTTATTAAGGACAGCGATCGCAAAAGTATTGGGATATGACAACGAAAAGGAATGCTTTGGTTATTCTACTCAAAACTTTACTCTAGGATAGCTTTCAGTCTTTATACTAATAGCAGTCTCACAACAATGCTACAAATAATTTTTTCTCACAATCGGCAATAAAAGCAAGACATGCTTTGATGTCTTCAGATGTAAACTCTGATACTTTAGCTTCGCGTACTGGTTGCTCAATCGCCTTACAACTAACCTCTGAACAACGTCCCAAACAATAATACAAGCCGCATAATGCTCAAGTTCAGCCTTGGGCAAACTGCTACGCAGTTTGTCCGTCTGCTGAAACTCATTGTTAGGTAAGGTTAGTCTGGCTATGAGCATGAATCACATGCGGAGTCCGACGTCGCTTCGGGCATCCGCAAGAATTCTTTTAGATAGCTCGGAATCTCCCGAGTTGGTTGATTAGCCGCTGCCGTCTTGTCTTTGCGAAGGCTCTGAAGAATTAGGTCAAGGAACAAACCGACAGGCGGGTCTGAAAACTCTTTTCCACCCCATGACCACAGCCGCTCTTCGCTGTTTGGAACGTGCTGGGGAACAACTTCTGAATCTGCAACTCGAAACGTCGGAGAACCGACAAAATCAAGTTCCCGTGCCTGTTCTTCAGTCTTCACCGTTATGTGATTGACCCTCACCTCATAGCCTGCCTCGGCAAGAACCGGTCGTGCGATCTCTAGTGCGGCGTTAAGACGCAACTTCGCGATGTCACATGCACCACAAGATTTCTTCACACTTTCAGACATATCCACTTCTAGAAAAAGTAGATCGATAGCTTTGGCGTTCACACTTCATCTCCAGGTACTGGGTTTCTCAACTCGGCGACAAGTTGAGAGAACCGCTCTAGAACATGCGTGTTGAGACAGTAGCAAACCGTGGGACCGTCAATGTCGCCTTTGACTAAGCCCGCTTCCTTGAGAACACGGAGGTGCTGCCAGACTGTTGTCTGTGCTACCGGCAGCTCGTCAACTAAATCGCCGCACACGCAAGATCGCTGGCGAAGGATCTCAACGATCCGCACCCGAATTGGATGTGACAGTGCCTTAGCGATTCGAGCGAGTTCTTGTGGTTTTTCGTCCACGCGATCTTTTAATTCGTAATTCGTAGAATAACGAATTACAGGCGGGATGTCAAGAGGTCTCCTGCCGCCTAACAAAATGCAGCGGCGGTAAATAACCCTAAAACGAAGCGCAAAATCTACAAACCGCCGCTCCAACGCAGTGTTTGACCTCGTCTATAATAATGGAAATATGATGATTGAAACGACCTCAAAGACGGCAAATACTTCAATGCCTGCATCAAATCTCTACGAAACTGATTTTTACGCTTGGATACAGGAACAGGCAACCTTGCTTCGCGGCAAACAATGGAGTCAGCTTGACCTGCCAAACTTGATTGAGGAGATCGAATCTTTGGGTAAGCAGCAACGACAGGAACTTAGAAACCGTCTAAGTGTGCTGATTGGACATCTGCTGAAATGGGAATATCAACCCCAATATCGCAGCCGGAGTTGGCTGGGGACACTTCGCATTCAGCGTCGTGATACTTTAAGACTGCTAAAAGATAACCCAAGCCTTAAATCTTATCTTGATGAAGCACTACAGGAAGCGTATGAAAATGCTAGAGATTTGGCAATGGGAGAAACTAATTTACCAGAACAGACCTTTCCTATCAGTTGTCTTTATACTGTAAGCCAAATTCTCGACGATCGCTTTTATCCAGGTGAGCCGAGTGAATTAGTAGAGGGTTCAGAATCATAAATTCTTTAAATCAACATTTTTTTATTGCCCTTTTCCTGGTTGGCAATCTGCAAAACCCAATGCCTCTGTATCAAGGAAACTGGCGATCGCCATTTCAATTACCGCTTCGACTGGATACTCAATTTCAGTCGCACGAGCAATCAGAGCTTCTCGAATTCGCTCGGGTAAACGCCCTAAGATGACTTCGGCATCAGCAGAAGAAAGTTGCTCTTGAAGTTTAGCTTGCATAGATTCATCTCTCAGGTGGAATTTGGACGTTGTAAGGAGATTCGGTAGTTCTCAGAATAATTGCTTCTAACTCCAATAGTAGCGCAGGGTTTTCCCAGTGAGAAATTGGCTGCACCGCAATACGAACGTCTTCATCGCTATATTTATCGAGCCACGCCCACAAAAAAGCCTTGTGTCCACCACTGAAGCGACCCCGCAGACTCTTGGTTTTACCGATGTAGAGCAACCCATCAGTTTTGTGTCTGATTGCATAGATACCAGGACGAGCAGGAATATTGGCAAATTCGCGGTTCAAAGGCTGGCATTGCTCAAAGGGTGTGAAGGCAATTGCATCCAGGATTCTTTGAGCTTTGATTTGCAATTCAGAGTCGTTTGTAGGCATGAAACTAAGAAAGCTGATTGTACAAAAATCATGCTCTCACAAACTTTGTCATACGTTATCTAAGTCACTGTATCCCTA
The DNA here is from genome assembly GCA_015207585.1 of Pleurocapsales cyanobacterium LEGE 06147. Lineage (GTDB taxonomy): Bacteria > Cyanobacteriota > Cyanobacteriia > Cyanobacteriales > Xenococcaceae > LEGE-06147. The sequence goes on from JADEWQ010000041.1 coordinate 31,220, forward strand.
TCAAAGAGTTACCGCAAAAATGGGTTTAAAGCCCCGTCCTTCTAGGACGGCTTTACTTGGTTTTCAATATAAGCCTTAATCTTTTCTAATGGCGCACCTCCACAACTAATAGCAAAATAACTCGGATAATCTATGGATGACTCGATCTTTAATACCAACAGATAACTTCAAAGAATAGTTCCCACTAATAACCTAAGCGGCACAACGACACAGTTGAGCAGCGAGCGATCGCCCCAAACACCCCACCACCAAACTCATTCATCCTCCGATCGTCGCTGAGAATTTTCTGTTATAGGGCTGTCAACACACTTCATTGACTTATGGATCTGAACTGCGATTTAAAGAATAACGATTGATATCATCACGCTTCATCCAACCCCGCCGCTGCCAATACTCATTCGCCAAATCGTTATCAACAAAAACATCAATGTGGGTTTTGAAAATTCCAATAGACTCTAGCCTCGATAGGCAACGTTCAATCAGTTCTGATGCAATTCCACGTTTTCGATACTCAGGCAAGACGATAACGTGTTGTAAATATCCACGTCTGCCATCGTGTCCGCCCATGGCACAGGCAACGACATCTCCACTCTCTAGTGCAACAAAACTGAATCCTGGATTGCGTTCAAGGTAGCGAGCCGTAGTTACTCTTGAATCAGCCGAACGAACTGCCACCCCCGGAGTTCGTCGCATCAACTTCAACACAGCGTCGTAGTGAGCGATCGTCATTTCGGTAATTTCCATCATGCCTTACCAGTTCAGTTTTCTTGCAATTTATGTAATGTTACCAATGGGCTTTTGCGTGAACCCGCAATTTAAGTTGTTCCAACGTATTTCTCTGCTCAATGTTAGGATTTGAACCAAACAAATATAGCCTGTCTAAATAAACATAAATTGTTCTGAGTCTAAGAAAAAGGTTAATAAGTTTTTCATGGTTATCAGGTAAATTTTTAATTTCAGAGTATCCCGCTAATATCTCTGATTTAATTTCTTCTCTGTTATGATTATTGCGAATTGATGAAAGAGAAATAGCAATATCTGAAACAAACCAATGGTAACAGCAATTACCAAAGTCAAAAGCAATAATTTGGTTTGTAACTGGGTTGTAATGAAAGTTTTGAGGAGCATAATCAGCGTGAATAACGCCAAATGTTTCTGACGACCTATCAAGGTCGTGGCACATACTTAAAACTTCTTGATATTCCTGTCTTGAAAAAAAATCGTCTTGAGGTAGTAACTGTTCTGCTTGTCTAAAAAGTATTTCATCACTCCAAATCCAAGGCTTTGGGGTTGTCCCAGGCGGGTTATATGATTGAGAAGCTTTGTGAATAGAAGCAAGACTTCTGCCCCACTTACGAAAGAATTGCTTATCCCAATACTGCGAACCATCTTCAACGCAAATACCGTCAACATATGAAAGAACGGAACAGATGAATAATCCTGATTGGGCAGCAAATTCAGTTGTCAGAAAGCCTTTGGCGTTGGGAATTCCGTATGCTACGTTTACAGACTGATTCTTTAAATGAGAAAGAAATTTAAGTTCTGCTTGCACCTCTTTATAGCTACGAAAAGTTACGTCTGTAATTCGTAATATTTGCCAAAAGTTCTCCGAATCTTTAAATCGAAACACAGCACTTCCGGAATTGTTTATATGCTCAACTGTTTCCGGTATTCCGCACCATTCATTTACGACTGCTTTGGCTTCAAAAAGTGTCGCATATTTTATCATTTCTTGTTAGCCCAAACATACACTGATGCACCTATTCTTGTTTTTCTTTGACTTTAGTTCGCGATAAGAATTGAGCCTGTAGGAAACAAGTATGACCAAAATAGAAGTGACCGCTGAAATGATTGCTAGCAATTTCTTTTTCACGTTGCTATCACCCTTCACAGAAAATAGGCATTAGGGACTTGCAAGTAAATAAAATACCAGCTAGTTGGGGATAATTGTAATATCCCATTTGGGTAATGTTTCAGACCGTTGCCAAAAGGATTGATAGTGTTTTAACTCGTCGGGTAAAACTTTAACTCCTTTTTCAGAGGTGGTTTCCACCAAATGCACAATTGGTGCGATTCCTTTCTTTCGTCAGATTGCTCGCCCATTTTAGAGCAGTTTCCACTGAGTCTAAAATGGCACCATTCCAATAGTTTTCGCTCGTCTGCCCAACATCTTTCAATCGGATTATACTTGCTGTGATAGGGAGGATAGTAAATCAGTCGGATTTTTACACCAATTTCCTGGGACAACTCGACCATGGGTTTGATGAATTGGGTTCGGTCACTTCGAGTTGCTGCGCCCCCATCGAGGTTAATCACCCATTCATCGAGTTCTGTATTTTGGGGTTGATTTTCGTACCACCAAGCCGTGAAACAATCGACCCCAAAATCGCTCGTTTCGGCAGACTGCCCCATGTAAATCGACAATTGGTCCTTTTGACTGTTGAGAAGGCCAAACGGCACCAGCATAGCTTGCCATTGGCTATCATGGTCATCGGCTTGTTTCGCCTCTAAAGTCCTCGCCTTGTCACCCCGCGCTCGGTTGCCCATCTTGACCTTGGCTTTGCTCTCAATTGATACTCGCAAGGAGCTGGGATTGTCATCAGAGAGTTGATTTTTGCGGAAAACATTCTCCAAGATGGCATCGGTTGGCGCTATCTTGTTCCGGGGTTTGGTTTTTTGGGTTTTTTTAAACGAGCTCCTCAGCGATTGAGAATTTCCCCAATTGTCTGGCGAGTTGGTAACTGGGTCTGTGTGTCTCCCTTCTCAAGAATCAATGCCTCCCGTACCGCTTTGGCACTAATGGGAGCATAACAAAAGATAGATTGAAACTTTGGCTCAGCTTGAGCTTGAGCCTCTACCAGAGAACGGATGTCTGCTTCTCAATTGGGCAACCTTTCCTCGCTTTTATGACAGCCCCTGGCTCGATAGTTATCAAGGCAGAGAATCCCTGTTTTTCTCTCTTGCAAACCCCGTTGAACACTATGTCGATTCCAACCTAAAATAGTTTCTGCTTTGCCAAATTATGAAATGTGCTAAATTGCCAGACAGAACCAAGGCAATAAACAGGTAAGAGCAAAGTGCGATCGGGTTTGGCGATCGCGTCGCTCTGAGAGTGCTCGCAATCTCCCGATTATTCGGAGAAAACTGCTGCATCAAGTCACTGAATTCCAGAATCGAATCAATAGCGAATTGAATAGATTAGCGTAGGGTTTGAATAGAGATACCAATATTTATCTCTCATGCTGTAATAACTCTTCCAATTCAGCTCGTAAGTACCGCATTTGGCGAGAGCGATCGCCTTTTAGAGCGGTAGCTCTTTATGATTTAACTAGAGCAAGCTGGTAGGATTTTCTATATTTATGTCAAAACCTCTACCTCATACTACCAAGATCAATAATCTCCGTCGTCTTTCTCAATTACTCGACAATGCTATTCCTATTCCTGGAACTGGCTATCGTCTTGGGATAGACCCCATTTTAGGATTACTTCCTGGAGGTGGCGATACGATAGCAGGTGCTTTAGGAGCTTATATCGTTATCGAAGCTGCACGGATGGGACTATCCCCCAAAGTCGTGGGGCAAATGGTAGGCAATATTATATTCGATTCAGTAGTAGGTATTGTTCCAGTTTTAGGCGATCTCTTCGATGTCGGCTGGAAAGCTAATGTCAAGAACATGGCTTTACTAGAAAAACATTTACACGAGACACAGCAAAATCAAAAGGGCAACCTCCTATTTCTAATTGGCTTAATTATCCTTTTAACAATAATAGTAATAGGATTTACTACTTGGACAGTGTTGGTAATTCGTTGGTTATGGAATGTAATTAAAAATGTTTAAACCAGAAATCCAAATCTACAATCACGACGGCAGTTTTCGTTATCGAATGGCAGTAGAAAGAATACCTGTTAAAGGTGACTTGCTACAGTTAGATGGTTTTTTCTATGAGGTAGAGAAAGTTCTATTTAGCGATAACGGTATCCTAAGAGTATTACTTTCTCAAGAGAATTTGGATTTGAGTTTAGGAGAGTTTACAGAGCCGTAAACGAAAACCAAGTTCTCATTTGTGAGAACATTAAGATCGATAAATAGGTTTTTTCCTTCTTCTAAAGCTTGTAATCATTGCCTGAATGTTATTGATAGCTTGCCTTTGGACCTTCGCCGTTGGGATTGTCCTAGCTGTGGAACAAAAAATATTAATAGAGACATCAATGCATCTAAAAACATCAGAGATAAAGGCTTAAGAATTTTATTCTCCTCTGGGACGGGGAAGACTGTCAATGGAAGCAGTGTCAGACAACGCAGAGGGCGTAAGTCCAGGATCGTTGCTACTGCTGATGAAGTTGGAAGCTGCTCTTATAATCTTTGATTTAAGAGCAGCAGTTCACTCATGTTATAGTCTCAAAAAAATATCAGAAGACTTTAAAGGTGTTGCTCATCCTAAGATAGAGCTAATGTATTGGGCTAGTTCGGTTAAATTATCAATGTTATTGCAGTATTGTTCAGCTTGCTTCTGTCCCATGCCCAAATCTCTCAAAAAGCCAACCATACAGTTATACATCGTAACCTCAGCTAGATAAGTAGCTCCACCCAAAAAAACGTAAAATGGAAGCTTAGGAAATCTAGCTTGATGATTTAGGAATGCCAGCAGCATTAAAAATAATTCTAACCATCGAAGAAAACAAAACATTACAAGAGCTAGAATTAGCTAATTCTGTGCCTCGAAGAACGCTCGCAAAGGGCAACGGCACTTCGTCTCAATGCAACGGGATGGAAAGTTAAAGAGATCGCCGACTACTTGGAATGGGCAGAATCAACGGTGAGAACAACGATTCATCGATGGAATCAGAATGGATTAGTCGGCTTATGGGAAGCTCAAGGTAGAGGGAAAAAGCCGTCATGGACAGAGGAAGATTGGAATGTTTTGGAAAAATGGTTAAAAGAACCCCGTAGCATAAGTTCTCGACAACTCAGCCAAAGATTAGCACGAGAGAGGCAAGTGTTTTTAGGGGCAGAACAAGTTCGTCGTATACTCAAAAAAAAAGTGGCGGTGGAAAAGACTCAGAAGGAAACCTCCAGCACCAAAAAATCTAGAGTTTAAAGTAGCCAAAAAGAGAGATTGGGAAACCCTAAAACTATGGGCAGAAGAAGATGTAATCACCTTACTCTATTTAGATGAGTCAGGATGTTGTTGCCAGAGTCCTCTCAGCTATGGTTACGGTCAAATTGGTCAACAAAAATCTATCCCTCAAAAAAGTAAAAAAGGAAGACGGGTCAATATCATGGGAGTTTGGGAACAAGAAACAAGATTTGAGTATGCCTTAAAAGTGGGAACTTATAAAACAAAGAGTTATCTTCATTTTATGGACTGGCAAGCCCAACGAGCAATTGATAGATTATTTGAGACAGGAAAACCGACTGTAATCATTCATGATAATGCCTCAATTCATTGTGCTAAGTTAGCTAAACAACGTCATTACATTTGGTCAAAACAAGGATTGAGCTTATTTTTTCTTCCTCCTTATTCTCCTGAAATGAATCGTATTGAAGAACAATGGCTACATCTCAAACGCCAGGAATTAGGTGGTTATGTGTTTGAAGATGAATATGATTTAGCTGTGGCAATTATTGAAGGTATTGAAAATCGAGGTCAACAAGGAAATTATCTTGTTGAACGTTTGATGTTTAATTAAGTGGAGCTACTTATTGCTGTTCGCCACCAGCATTTTGATATTGTAGGTATTCTTTTGCTCGTAGCCCAAGTTCGCGGTATATAGAACTAGCGGTGAGTTGGCTAAATCTTGTAAAATCCATAAGGCACTACATTAGCTACTCTTAAACTATACAAGTATTTCACAAGTGCAAACGGCTTTAATAAGCCTTCTTTCTTACTCATAGTCTCCTGTCCGTTACTTCGCGAGTAGAAAGCACTTTAACCTAAGATGTGTGGGAGGCGCCTTCACCCCAGACAATATTTCTTTAAACCCATGTTAAGATAACTAGCGATCGCTACTCTTGAAGATGTTCGTCGTCAGATGGTTCGATTTCTATCAGGGATAATTTCCGCTCGACTGTACCCTTAAAAAATAGCTCTCCAGACTGTTCTCCACCAAGGTCAATACTGCCAAATAGTTGTTGAGTTGCCGGATCGAAGTTGAATTCAAAGTAATTCCCTTGACTTTTGCCATCAACTACATTTTCGTATTGGTGAATGGGTTAGCCAGAAGGAGTATAAAAGGTAACTGTTAGAGACTTTAGGTTATTTGTTTGACCAGCTCCTTTTTCAGAAATAATCTTTGTGGCTGTTGTCTCATCATAGCTAAACGTTCCCTTGACCGAATATCCTGTCGAACCAGTCCATTGAAAATCCCGGGTCACAGCTTCTGCTGGGGTCATAAAGATCGATCCACTTGCTAAAGCGATCGAGATAAGAGTTAGTAGGTTAATCAGGAGATTTTTGAGCGGCATACTATTTGCTGAATCTCAGCATTACTAACTGTTCGCGAGTGCGATCGGCGATGCTGTTGCCTTTGGCACTGCACCTATCCTCCATCCCCAATATCTGACTTGTACTACCTCGTCCAAACCGATAGGCAATCCTAGTTACTTCCCGTTGTTGGTTCAAAGTTTCAAGTTGAGATGACAGTAATTCATATTTGCGTGTAGCTGCTTCATAATCGAGCAGGAGAGTTGACACTCACCCCGAATCGCGTAGGGGTGATTCTTGGTTCAATGACTCAACTTATCCTGGCAGGTATTGCCACCAACCAATACAGAGGTCGAATCTCCCCAAGCGTTTAGGTGAGGGGCTGTCACCCGAACCAAGTTCAGGTGCTTGAAAGCCCCGTCATCAGACCAGCTTCCCCAGGGGCACTGGGTAGCTTTCTTTAAAATATTTAATGACGCTGCATAATCGCGGTCTATGGATGCAATCCCCCAAGAACAAACATGAGTTCTAGTAGAAAGCGATTTGTTTACTCTTTTACCGCAAGCAGGACAATCAGAACTAGTATAGTGTGGTGGAACGGCTATAGTTAATCTGCCGTATTTAACACCAAAATATTCAATCCACTTTCGTAGTTTTGTCCAAGCAGCCTCATTAATACTCTTGGATAATTTCTTGTTAGGCACGCAGAAAATTAAATAAATTATCCTATCTGGCTTAAGCCAATAACGTTTCATTTACTGGGGCTTAAGCCCCATTATAAGCAATTATTAACATTCCTCTTCAGCGGCGGCTGGGTTCGAGCGTTCAGCTTATCATGCGAGCCATCTAAAAAGAAACTACTTTGCGATCGCTTGATGAGGGCGTGGACCGGAGCCAGCCGTAAAAGTCAGCGAGCCAGTGGGCTTAATTTTGGGACCGCCATAGCGACCAACGTAAAACTGTCCCCAAAACTTGCTTTACATGGCGTTTTGCGCCGCTGTAATCTCGCTATTGAGAACACCACCACCCATACTGTCACCAGCAAAACAAAGTACATGATCGATCTGGTCGAAATTCGCGAAAAACTCTTTTACTGAGCTTTCGTCCAGCGTATTAATTATACCAATCTGGACATCGCCCCCAATCTCACTTGCCGCTTTTTCCAAACGTTCTTGGGAACGGCTGGCGATCGTGACCTTGGCACCTTGTTTAACAACTAGCTTTGCAACCGTTAGTCCAATCCCAGAACTCCCACCAATAATCACAACGCTTTGATTGACTAAAGATTCAGTCATGATTCAAGACCTCCTAAAATGAATCCAGCTTTGTTCTGAGGTGTTTTGCAGTCTTTTTAGTACTCGTTCACCAAGCAAGTGGCTTACGAGAGTTGAAGAATCCACCTGTTGGTCCATCGGCTGGTAGAGTCGATAACCAAACTGGCGTATCTGCACCTTGTTCAACCGTTAGGAGAGCATCTGTAGTTCCCATATCTGTTTGCACCCACCCAGGACAAGCAGAATTAATTTTGATCGGGGTATCCGCAAGCTCCTTCGCAAACTGAACCGTCAGCGCGTTTAATGCGGTTTTTGAGGATTGATACGCCATCCCTCGGAAACCAAAATAGGGCGAATTAGGATTGAGCGTATCGCCAAGCGATCCGAGAGTACTGGACACATTGACAATTCGTCCAGCCTGACTCAGCTTGATTAAGGGGAGCAACGTTTTAATCACGTTGAATGCACCAAAAAAGTTGACTTCAAATGTCTGCCGCAATGTACTGATATCCAGTTCACTGGGTTGCACGCCCCAGTCAAGCAAAACGCCTGCATTGTTGACCAAAATGTCCAGCTTACCGAAGCGATCGCGGATTTCTTGTTCTGCGGCTGTGATACTTGTAGAGTCGGTCACATCAAGCTTGATAAACTGAACGTCGAGTCCTTCTGATTGCAGTTTCTCCGCAGCTTCGGCTCCTTTGTTGGCATCGCGAGCTGCTAACAATACCTCAATTCCTTTTTGAGCAAGTTGACGACTGATTTCAAACCCTAAACCTTTGTTTGCACCAGTCACTAACGCGATCGTCTTGTCATGGATGTTCATAGTATTCATTGTGAATCTCCTTGTTCGAGTGTTTTACTTCCTATATGCCAATCTATCTGTGGGGCGTAGTTGTGCGATTGTCTGTAAGGCGATCGCATGCCTCGAATCAGGGAAGCAATAGCCAACCGTTCTGAAATTTCCACACCTCATAACAGCTTTTGGTCTGCTTCGACCCGATTACCAGGGATAAGGTTGTCGCTCCATAAAAAATCCACCCGTTGGTCCGTCTGCTGGCAGTGTGGCTAGCCAGACAGGAGTATCAGCACCTTGTTCTGGGGTAAGTGGTGCATCAGTGGAACCCAAGTCAGTCTTTACCCAGCCTGGTGTTGCTGAATTGACTTTAATGGGTGTATCAGCCAGTTCTTTAGCAAACTGGACCGTTAGCGTATTAAGTGCGGTTTTCGACGCCTGATATGCCATGCCCTGAAAGCTGAAATAGGGGGAGTTTGGATCGAGGGTGTCTGCTAGTGAACCGAGGTGGCTGGAAATATTCACGATACGACCCGCTTCACTTTGCCTGAGCAAAGGCAGAACAGCTTTGGTGACTGCAAATGCACCGAAGAAATTGGTTTCAAAGGTTTTTTTCAAAACGTTGATGTCAAGTTGGCTAGGGGGTGTTCCCCAATCCAACAGGATGCCAGCGTTGTTGACCAAAATATCTAACTTTTCAAAGTGTTCCTTCAGAAAATTCGGTAGTGCCTCAATAGAAGCTGGCTCGGTAACGTCAAGCTGGACAGGATGGATAGTGAGACCTTCGCTCTGAAGTTTTGTAGCAGCTTCAACCCCCTTACTAACATCTCGTGCTCCGATTATGACAGTGATTCCTTTCTGTGCCAGTTGGCGGCTGATTTCAAAACCTAACCCTTTATTAGCTCCAGTTACGAGAGCTACCTTGTTTTGAGTTGTAAATGTTGTGTTCATCGTTCGTCCTCCTTGTTCTTGGTGAGGTTCTAATTTTTGACAAATTCTTCAAATCAAATTTTCTAACCAACGGTTAAATGCTCATGAACCAATCGCCATCGCTCGTTGATGCGTTTCCAAACATGAGTACCATACTGGCGCAGTTTGTAATCCTGTCCATCTTTACTGCGTCCGCCACCCGCAAAGGAAAAAGTCGTCACTGCCAAATCGCCATTCAGCGTGATGTTGAGATTATCTTCAAGCGCAATTTCCCAGTAGGCAGACTGCTGCATCACCGGCACCCAGGTATCGAGGTATTCTTGAAGGCTATGGAGAACGACAACTGAACCATCAAAATTATCAAAGACTAGGATTTCGTTCTCACCCGTGGCAAAGATTTGCTCGAAGCCTTCTCCAGTAAAAGGCTTATCTTTCGGGCTCCAAAGGTTAATCCACTGTTGTGTGAGTTGCTGGATTTGTTGAATGTCATTATTCATCTGAGAAGAAAATTCCGTGATTGTTAGTGGTGAAGTCATGATCTATTTCTTTTTTAGGAAGTATTTTGCAATGTGATTCTGAGTTGCGCGATCGCTTCTGGTCTAATTTGCTACCATCAAAAATCACAACTTTCGTAGCTAAGGCAGATTTCCGTGCTATCTACGACTGAGCAGCTTTCAAAGCAGACCCATGTTCATGAATAATCTTCCAGCCATCTGGAGTTCGCTTCCATGCCAATGTAGCAAGTGTTGGAACGACATCTTTTTTGCCATCAGGGAAGATAAAGGTCGAGTCGAAGCTGAATACGGTAAGTGCCAAATCACCTTTAATCTCGATTTGGTAAACCTGAGTCAGTTTATTGTCCAAGAATTGAAGCGTCGGAAAAATGTTGTCCCAAATTTCGCCGTAGTCTGCTGCGCTGTTGACAATTCGCATTTGCGAGTCAGCATTGTCATGCAGAGTTACACGACCGGGTGTGCTGTTGTAAAATTTTGCTAGCCGCTCTCGGAAACTAAATTTTACCGTCTGCTCTTTCGGGCTAAATCCAACTAACCATTCCTGAATCAACTGGTGAATTACTTGTTCATCCTGTGATTCCTCGGTAAGCGATAACTGATTTGAAGTAACAAGTACCTGTTCTTGAGCATTTCCTGTAAAATTGCCTAGACTGACTGGTAATAAACTAGCTCCTAGAAGAACCGCTAAAGCCAACGGATTGGAACGCATAAGTCCTCCTTGCATTAATATAAGCGTTGTTTGAGTGTTTTACTTTTAGATATCGGTTTAACTCTGAATACTTTCAGTTGTTTGACAAATATTGTTTTCAGCGTCCATCAGAGATGTGTTCGTGAATAATCCGCCAACCTTCAGGGCGACGCTCCCACACCAATGTAAAATTCTTGTGTGTAGGTGTTTGCTTGCCATCTAAAGCAGTGTAAGTTCCTAGTCCATCAAATGTGGTTATCGCCCATGTGTCATTGATTCGTACCTGAACGTTTTTGATTTCCTGCTCGAAGCCTCCAACTCTCTCAAAAATGCGTGGCCAAAGGGCGCGATAATTTTCATAGCCATTAATTCGCGTACTTTGGTTTGGAGTAAGTTGAATCGCCATCAGATCTGTGTCAATCGCTGTTAGCTGAGCCGAATTTGCGTACAGTCGATCGGCTGGCTCAATCGAGAACGTGCCGTTCTTTTTAGTCCAAAGCGCGCGATAGTCTTGCTCCACCAACCGTCGCAACGTTGCTTCTTCTTCTAGTTCATCCTGTGATTTCTCGGCAGGCGATAACTGATTTAAACTAACAAGTACCTGTTCTTGAGCATTTCCTGTAAGATTGCTTGGACTGACTGGTAATAAACTAGCTCCTAGAAGAACTGCTAAAGCAAATAGATTGGAACCCATAAGCCCTCCTTGTCTGAATGCAGGCGTTGTTTGAGTGTTTTACTTTTAGATAACCAACCCAACTGTGAATCGTTTCCAGTTTTCGCCAGATATCGTTGTCTAAAGTTTTATTCTGAGTGTCTGAATTGGTGCTTTGCTTTTTAAATTCTCTATTAGCAGAGCTTCTTGAAGAATTCTGTTGAATTAAATCGGGTGTTGGATTCGGAATTGTTATTGGTGCGATTTGTGATGTTTGCATGATAATAAATTACCTCCTACTGGCAAGCAAATATGTGTAGTGTTCTATTTTTTGTTCAAATTCCTTTGAGCGGTCCAGCAAATTCAATAATGTTGCCATTAATATCTTTAACAAAACCGACTCTGTGTCCTACGTTTGGATAATCGGCAGCTTTAACAAAGGTTGGTACGTCTCGTTGATTCATTTCTGCTAATGCTGCATCCACATCATCCACTCTAAAACAAAAATGTCCGATTCCAGTAGTCCGCAATGACTCGCCAAAGTCTGATGCGATTGGCATTCCTTTTTGTGCTTGGGTGCTAGCAACCACTTCTAGACGAAACCCGTGAATATTCAGATAGGCTAATTTTAAATCTGGCAATTCATCGACTAACCATTCTTTTTCGATCGTGGCATCCAGTTTTTCTTGATACCATTGAAGGGTTTCTTCGTAATTCGGCACACAAATCATGATGTGGTCAATACTCATATAATCTAAAGCACTATTCATTACTTTTCTCCCTACAAATCTGATGAATTTCCTATCGTTAAATGCTCGTGAACCAGTTGCCATTGACTGTTCATGCGTTTCCAAACATGAGTACCATACTGGCGCAGTTTGTAATCCTGCCCATCTTTACTGCGTCCGCCACCCACGAAAGAAAATGTTGTAACGGCACTAAAATGGAAATCTCCAAGTTATCTTCAAGCGCAATTTCCCAGTAGGCAAACTGCTGCATCACCGGCACCCAGGTATCGAGGTATTCTTGAAGGCTATGGAGAACGACAACTGAACCATCAAAATTATCAAAGACTAGGATTTCGTTCTCACCCGTGGCAAAGATTTGCTCGAAGCCTTCTCCAGTAAAAGGCTTATCTTTCGGGCTCCAAAGGTTAATCCACTGTTGTGTGAGTTGCTGGATTTGTTGGCGATCGCTGTTTAGCGTAGTCATAATGAATCTCCTCGTAATAAATACCAGCCCAACGGTGAATCATCTCAGGTTGTTTCCAGATATTCCAGATATTGTTTTCTGAGGTGCGTCTTTGAACGGTTGAGTTGTAACTTGGCTCTGTGTCAAACCAAATGTTGAGTTTGTTGAGATAGTTGTGGGTGCGATTAATTGAACTTTCACTTCTTTGGGTTTAGCGCTTTTGCTGTACATCCAACTCGACTACGAGCTTACGGGCTGCAGGAACCCCACCATAGACCATGACGGGAACGAAAATCGCCGTTAGAACGAGGTTTCGTACCACCATCGGTCGGTCTTTCAGTAACGGATTTAAGGCAAGTCCCAGTCCAGTAATCATGGGATAGACCATCATCCAAAGCACCAGTGTCATTTTCCAGCGGGCAGGCTGGGGCGGTGCAATCGGGCTAGCCTGAACTTGAGGCGGTTGGACTTCGAGGGAGGATGCGCAAAGTGGAGAATTCATAATGCCTATTCCTTTTAGTTTCGATTCGTTGCGTATCGTTTATTTATAATACGTATCGTATTAGAATGAAAGCTAGATGTCAAGCATTTATTTGAAAAATGCCTCAAACCTCTGATAATAAAAGGATTGGGCGACCTCGCTCGGAAGAATCAAGGGCGGCGATTCTGGACGCCACCTGGAAATTGCTCAAAACAACAACCCTCAGAGACTTATCGATCGAGGCGATCGCCCGCGAGTCGGGTGTGGGCAAAACCACCATTTACCGCTGGTGGTCCAACAAAGCAGCAGTGGTCATGGATGCGGTTTTAGAAAAACTCTCGCCTGAAATTCAGTTCCCGCAAGGTCTATCAGCAACGGAAACCATCCGTCAGCAGATGATGGCGCTTATCAAAGCCTTCAGTGGGGAGTATGGCCGCATCGTGGCACAAATGATTGCGGAAGGACAAGCTTGTCCTGAAACCCTGGAACGGTATCGCGATCGCTTCCTCTATCCCCGACGGGATGCGGCTAAAGCCATAATTCAGCAGGGTATTGAGAGTGGTGAATTCGATCCACATCTGGATCCAGAACTGGCGATCGATATCCTTTACGGACCCATCTATTTTCGGCTTTTGGTCGGACACTTACCCCTTAACCAGCAGTTTGCAGATGAACTACCTCAATGGGCACTAAGAGCCATCAAAGTCACTGAATTCTAGATGCCAACAGATAATTTGCAGACTACGCCCCCACCGAGGACTCTACAGTTGTCACCAAATGATAAACCTTCCTACCTGATTACTAAAAATAACTTGACAGAGATAGAAGTAGATTCTCTCCAGTGGCACGAATGGTTAAAGGAAACTTTTTCTTTTCGCTATCAATGCGAATATAGAGCGATCGCGTTAATCAAAGATAGGAGTTATTGGACTGCAACTAAAATAGTAAATGGTCGAGTGCGAACCGAAGTCGCACCATAGAGTGAGTCCCTAAGAAAGACTCCAGCCTAGTAGCCAAGGCTGTACCCGCCCAAAGGGGCATTGCTGGTAACAACAATGTCCCACAGCTAGAGGGTTAGATGATTAAAAGGTAAAAGAGATATTAAAGAATTTTCCCAGACAGGGAATTCCAAGAAAGGATATCCTCGACCTATATCCTCAGGCTACGAAATATCTCGAAATCAACAGGAGTAAAGCAGGAAACTAAAGGTATCGTATCTCAAAGGTGTGGAACGGGTTAACCCCTACTGGGTCTCAAGGATAATCGAGTCTTTGAGTAAGCCGACCGTAAGGAAAGCCGAATTCCTGAGAGGGGAGAGGATGTTCAAGAAGCGAATGCCACCTCCCGAAAGGGAACAGAAAAGGGACTAACAATCCTATAACTGGGTGGATAGGGCAATACCCAACCCGAAAGGGTGCTGACGTGAACAGGTGATATCAGCCTTAATTACTGAGTAAATGAACCGAACTATATAGGAAAAGTTTTGATGCAGCCAACTGCAAACGTAACTATAAGAACTACTGACTGGCATAGCGTCGACTGGCGCAAAGCCTACCGGATAGTTAGGGGATTGAGACGAAGAATTTTCAAGGCAACTTCCGAAGGTAACTGGCGTAAAGTCCGAAACCTCCAACGTTTAATGCTCCGAAGTTACTCAAATGTAGTCCTATCTGTAAGGAAGGCTACACAAGAGAACAAGGGACGCAAAACGGCAGGAATGGACAAAATTCTGATAAAAACTCCAGAACAAAGAGTCAAACTGGTAGACAATCTGATGAAACATCCAGATTGGAAACCAATGCCTGCCAGACGTGTATACATTCCCAAAGCAAATGGCAAACAACGTCCACTGGGAATCCCTACTATTCGGGATAGGTGTCTACAGGCAATCGTCAAGAACGCCTTAGAACCTTGCTGGGAAGCACAATTTGAGGGAATAAGTTACGGCTTTCGCCCAGGCGTGCGATTCGTTGGCTAGAAACCAAACCCTGAAAAGGGTTGGGGGATTAGCCGCAAGGTTGTGAACCTTGACAACTTGATAACCATGTAGGTGAGAGTAAAAACTGATTCAAGCCCTACCCCCTAGGTGCAAGGGTGAAAGCACACAAAGCACAGTTCATAACTGTGTCCCCCACGGTAGCGACTAGCCATCAATCCGTGAAGCG
>JADEWQ010000218.1 GCA_015207585.1 Pleurocapsales cyanobacterium LEGE 06147
TCGTTTCCTTGCTTATAAGCTTGGACAACTTTCTGCCGTAAATCCAGGGAATAAGGTTTCATCTTTGTGCGAGCGCGAATCTAATCCAATTCCTGTATTCTATCTTGCTGCAAACCGCTATAACTGCAGAGGCATTAGAAAAATTACGACAAGCATCAACAAGCGACCAGAAGATGGTGGAATTTGGACAGGGCCAAAAGTTGCTCGTTGGATTGAGCTGGAAACTGGACGGGAGAAAGTCTGGGCACAACGAGGATGGGATTACCTTAAACGCCTAAATTATTCTCCACAAATACCACGACCAAAACACTATCAAGGAGATCAACACGAACAGGAAGCCTTGAAAAAAAAGGGAGGACTTGAACGCCGATTGGGGCGAGCTACTAGCCCCGGAAGACCAAGAAAAATTCCAGCTTGGGCAGAAAAAGCCTTAACTAAAAGATTAGAAGAGCCAGAAGGCTTTGAGAGTTACAGTGCCATTTGCCAATGGTGACAAACCAACCTCGGCATTGAAGCCAAATATCAAACTGTACATAGCTTAGTCTACTATCGGCTTCAGGCTTCTCCTAAAATAGCCAGACCTCAAAGCATGGAACAGTCAGAAGAAAGATTAAAAGCTTTTAAAAAAACTTCTGAGAGAAGATCGTGATGCTCAGTTGGGTTGCCACTACCAGGATGAGTTTTCAGGGAAAAGTGCGCTTTTTCTATCAAGATGAAACTTGGCTAGAAAGTGGTCGTAAGATTACAGCTAAAGGGGTCAAACCCCGGGGTAAGCTGCAATGGCAGTTCCAAGCAACCTATCTTGATGGGGTTGTTGAACCAACCACAGGAGAAAACTTCTTGTTTGAATTCACCCATCTCAATTCACAGTGTTTTCAAATTTTCCTTGAACTAGTTTCTCTAACTTTTCCTGATGAGTTGCTCATGATCCAGTTATACTAAATCCGATTACCAAAGTATACTTTTCAGTCAAGGTTTGAATTGAACTCAAACCCTTCTGCCTTCTGCCTTCTGCCTTCTGCCTTTGCACAACTTTTAAGTGTTGTATCTAATTTTAAGTGTTGTATCTAAACAGGATTTAGTATTATCCTCATCTGTCACTTTGGGAGATTTTCACGAAAGCACGTCATTTCAGCCAACGAAAAATCAAGGTTTTAACCCAGACTGATAAAAGAGAGATTAGATAACGGTGGCTTTCATAAAGCCAAAAAGTTGAAAGTCCCCAAAAATCTTATTTTGATGTTTCAACCGCCTCGCTGTCTTTCGTCTGCCATTGAACAAGTTTGGCAGTATTTAAAGCGGGGGTGAAGATGGAAAACCCCTGCTTGTTTGGATGAGTTGCGAACCTTCCTTGCTCAAAGGCTTGAAGCAATGACCGAAGAGGTTATTGCTTCGATTACAGGACGGACTTATGTACTGAAGGCTTTATCTGTAGCCAAAATTTAGAGAATTGGTATTACTCTCAGTTTCATACTTTAAATCAGCAACGCCATATTTTCTAGTTTATTTCTCTGCTCTGAAGTTAGCAAAACCTTATCTCGACGACCTCTTCCCATATCATTATTTTTTGATTGGTTCAATAGCACGGGAGCAATTCTGCTAAAAGCGGAAAGTAAAACTCAGATAAGGTCCATTTTGATTCAAACTCACTCCAACATCCCTGTCCCGATCGAAATCCTTGTTATAGCTGACATAACCGAAGCGGTAACCCAGTCCCAAGGATGTGTTACCGGAGAACATCCAATCCAAGCCAGACCGCACACTCCACTGCGTCAGCCCACCAATCCCAAAACCAGAAACCGAGCCTGCTGTCACCACTGCCAATTTAGGGGAGGCATTTACTCGCAAACGTCCTCCCAGCACTGGCGAAACTACTGTAGTGCTGCCGTCAAATTCGGCTTGTCCGCCCAGATTGGTACTGAGATCTAGATCTGCGTTTACACTGGCGATGTTTAGCCCGCCCACGAGATCGAACACGAAAGTACCTAGATCGAACTCCGTAAATATTCCTTTAGGATTGACCTGCGAGCGATTGTAAAAGCGATAAGCAGCTGCTAGATCCACAGACCATACTTGAGTATCCACCTCTGCTTGTAACTGTGAGGAAATAAAATCCGCAAGACCTGGACGACGAACCGGACGAGTTAAGGTGTCCTCGTTTGATGCTGACAGATAATTCACATTAGCGAACAATCCCAAATGATAATTAGGTGTCCAGGCTTGCCAATCCCCCAAAAAAGCAAAATTCAATTCATTTTGAATTGCTGTTGTAATCTGTTCGGCATCAATGACAATATCTCTAGTAACTGTTCTTCTCGATTCTGAATTGTCAAAAGTCGCATCACCATAAATAGTAATTGGGAGATAAATATAGGGCTGAAACAAGAAGTGCCAACGATTCGGCTGCGATGCAGTAATTTGGGACTCACTGCCACTCGAAGAATCCACGAGCGGCTTTGATGCAGCAGCAGGAATAACTGTAGTTTGAGATATTTCCCAACCAGATCTCGGCAATGGAGTGGGTTTTGCCTCTATTGTCCGAGTTTGTAGGGGGAAGGTTGGTTGCTGCTGGGATAAATCAGTAGGGTTGAAGAAGTTGGAATCTGACCAGACTAACTCTCCAGATGTTGTGGTCTGGAGATGATCGAGTTTACCGATGTGAAAGTCGGATTCATTGCTCTGTAAGGGAACGCTTTTTTCAACGGATACAGGGGATACAACTGTTGAATTTACAGGAACAGAGGTCACTAGATTGGCAAAAGAATCCCTAACAGCTTGAGATTCAAAGAGTGTTGTTACCCTTGTTGTCGGTATTTCAGTCGGTTCACCAGATAAAGTCTTTACTGGGTTGGCGAAGGCAGTGGGGGTCAGCAGACAAGTAATGCCTAAAATGGATATCCTAAGTAGAACGATTAATGGAGTAATTCCATAGTGGATGTTGGATTGAGCTTGACTTATCTCTTGCAAGGATAAATTTGGAATTATAGACATAAATTAAAGATCGTCTCCGAGTTCGTTCTCTGAAGAATTGATAAGCTTAAGTGGTTCGAGATTTGAGCTAACTGCAATTTGGAGTGAAAGCGCACTCAAAATTTGAATTCCGCTTCTCCCTCAGAAGGCTGTTCGGGTAGGTTATCTCCTCCTCCTGCGTTGGGAGCCGGAACGTCTTCTATTTGGGGTTTTCCAGGCTCTGTCTCTTCTTCATTGGTTAAAACTCCTGTATTTTCTGTTGGGGACGGTTCTTCCTCTATAGTCAACATAGGTTTTGAATTAGGATTTTGTGGCTGTTGGAGTGTTTCTGCCTCTTGGTCTAACTCCTGTTGTCCTTGGTCGAAAAAATCATCGGCTGCGTTTTGAGCCATAACTTGAGCCAATGGTCCTGCCAGAGTCGAGATTAAAAAGGCGAATAAGATCGCGCCCGTCCATTGATAAGTTCTTCTGTTCATGATGCTTTGCCTCCTTATTAAGATAATTTTTGATTTTTGATTTTTAACTTTTTAAAAATCTTGAGATGATTGGCTATTTTTACTGTTCGACATCTTCTTCGGTATCCCAAGGTTCCACTTGTCCCATCTGGCACCCCTGACCTGGCTTAGATTCTATACTTACTAGTGTCGGGACTCCGCCCGTAAAG
>JADEWQ010000042.1 GCA_015207585.1 Pleurocapsales cyanobacterium LEGE 06147
ATTGCTGGGCGCATCTTTGATAATGAATACGAGCTAGCCATGACAATTATTCAAGGAATGAACCAACGAAGTCAACAAAGTAATTATCACTTGGAACGTTTTATATTTAATTCTGCCTAGCTACTTAGTTATATGGAAAACGTCAGTAGAATAATATAGTTGTGCGGCAAAATCTTTACTTATCAGTAGCTTATATTACAATTGACCGTAATGCATAAGGAGGCGTGGATGAGTCGATGGTTCGTTGGCAGAGAGCGGCAGCGAGGACGTGAGCGAACTGAAGCTTTCAGCGATGCGGTCATTGCCATTATCATGACGCTCATGTCGGTCGAACTCCTGCAACTGCCGGCCAAAATGGAAGGGCAAAGTTTAGCTACTGCGCTCGCCCATGAGTGGCCGGCCTACCTGTCCTATCTCGTCAGCTTCCTGATTCTTGGTCAAATCTGGTTGACCCATCACAACATGTGGCGCTATATCGAGCGCGTGGACCAAGTATTACTGACCCTGAATATAGGATTGCTCTTATTTGCAGCGGTGATTCCATTTACCACCAGCTTGCTTGCGGAGTATCTGCTTGGGAGTCCTTCTGAACAACGCCTGACCGCAGCGCTGTATGTAGGAGCCGTCTTGGGTGAAGCGGTATGTTTCAATCTTAGTTGGTGGTGGGCTGCACGGCGAGGACTGCTTGATACGGAGATGGACCAGCGTCTGGTCCGAGCTATTGCACGTCGCTATCTCCTTGGCCCGCTGCTATATATGGTTGCGTTCAGCTTTGTATTTATCAACGCCGTATGGAGCTTAATACTTTACTTGCTGCTCGTCATATTCTACTTTATCCCCGGTGCTGGCGATCTGCGCCCGGCGCAAGGCAGGGGCGCTCTGAAGTAATGTGTTGTTGCCTATACCTTGCTCCTTGCCCAAGGTAGGCCGCACAACAAGGCGCTGCATACGATGCCTGGAAACGTGGCAGTTTTCCGTGCAGGTTTTCCGTTCTTCCCGCGTAGTACGGCGCGGTGCTGTGGTCGTGGGGCGCGTGTGAGCTTGACCGTTATAGTTAGCCTGCTTCAGTTGTCGGTGAAGACAGTCTATTTATCTATCTAAGTTCAATGTTAAGTTGGCGCGAGGTTATCTGTAAGACAATATTATTTTGAGTTTGGTTTGTGTTGGAGAATCTTGAAACAATGGATATAGATTATGCAATGGTAGAGCAGTATCTCCATGAGCATATACCGCTCTCCAAGACGATGGCTGTATCAGTTACTTCCATCAATGGAAATGGCGTTATCTTATCTGCTCCGTTACTACCCAACATCAATCATCACAGCACTGTGTTTGGTGGCAGTATCTCGGCTGTAGCGATCCTGTCTGCTTGGACTTTCGTTCACGTTCAGCTTCAAATTCTGTCTATTCCTTGTCGCATTGTGATTCAAAGCAACAGCATAGAGTACATCAAACCAATTGAGGAAGAGTTCCAGGCGCATTGTATGACTCCACCTCGGCAGAATTGGGAACGTTTTATCACAGCAGTTTCTAAGCGAGGAAAAGGTCGAGTGATACTTGAAGTTGAGGTTTATTCTGGAGGATTGCTGGTTGGGAAATTTCAGGGTGAGTATGTTGCTCTGAAACTCAAAGAGACAGGCTAACATAACGGTGCTGCAATGAATGTTCCAATATGGTTAGCCGAGTTGCAGAGGTTATCTGCCTCTGGTAGTTTTGCTGCTAGCCCTCAAATTCCTGATAGAGAAGCAGCCTAAGGATTGTCTGTTGCTGCTTCAACATCAAGTTACCGTAAGATTACTTGTGGAAGAGGTTTTCAGATATGACTTTCAAAGATAATGAAATTCTAGAAATTGCAACAGATGAGAAAGTATGGTTAATCTCGATAAAGCCTTGTGATAAAGAGCGGGATGGGCAGTTTATTCGAGAATTAACTAGAGAAAATTTTTATGATTACTTCACAAGGACAATCGGTTGGAACGAAGAACGCCATAGAGAGGAGCCGAAGTTTCCAGAACGATATCTTATGTTATTTAGTGAGAGTGATTGCATTGGTTTTCTGTCATTACGAGAACAGCCTAACGGTTTGTATCTTGAGACATTACAATTACTTCAGCAGTACCGGGGGCATGGGATTGGCATGGCATTGATGAGAATTGTTGAGGAAGTTGCTAGGAAAAAAGCCAAGGATAGAATTCAACTAAGAGTCTTCAAAGACAACCCAGTCCAGTCTTTATATCATCGAATTGGATTCAAGGTAATTGAGGATCGGGGCTGGTGCATTCTTATGGAAAAGGTTTTGAAGGTTGCCTAGGAGCAACCCACGGGCGATCGAGCAAAACTTCCTAACAATTTACTGCAGGCGCGACGACCCTAACGGGTTGCGGCCTGAGCTCAAACGTTAAGCCTATGGAAAGTAATTTAACATTTAGTAGTATTGCTGCATTGTTCGGAGCCATGGTTGTTCTGGCTTCCATCCCCAGTGTTAGTGTTTTGACTGTGTTAGCAAGATCGACCACATCTGGATTTATTCATGGTGCTTTCACATCCATAGGAATAGTGGTTGGCGATATTGTATTCATAATAATTGCCATTTGTGGTTTATCGGTTCTTGCTGAAACGATGGGCAGTTTTTTTGTCCTAGTAAAATACCTTGGTGGCACTTATCTTATCTGGTTGGGAACAGCCCTATGGAGGTCAAAATCAAACTCCGTTGAAATTGAAGGGGTTATAGAGTCTTCTTTGGTGTCAAGTTTTCTGACTGGACTATTCATTACGTTAGGCGATCTCAAAGCAATCTTGTTTTATTTAGGTTTTTTTCCTGCTTTTCTTGATTTGTCTACTGTTTCTATTCTCGACACAAGCATTATTATAGTAGTCGCTCTAGTAGCTGTCGGTGGAATCAAACTTGGTTATGCATTCATAGCGGATAGAACTAGCTTACTTTTTGATAGGTCTAGGACAAAAAAAATAATAAACATCACCGCTGGAAGTGTAATGATTGGCGTTGGCGTTTTTTTAATTGTTAAGGCTTAACGAAGCATTCCAGCAGACAAGCCAAAAAACATATAGATAAATCCACAAAGCGCGATCGCTTACCGATCTACTTTTTTTTGTTTGAGAGTATAAACCGGACGATTTAACTCACCAATTCGATTCAGAGGCCAGAAACGGAATATTGCCCTACCGATAACATCATTGCGCGGAACGAATCCCCAATGATGGCTATCATAACTATTGTTGCGGTTATCTCCTAAAACGAGATAGGAGTCAGGAGGTACAATTACTGGTCCCCATTGATAATTCGGTGCGGCATTAAGGTAATTTTCTGCTAGGGGAACGTCGTTAACATATACTTTGCTCTGCTTTACTTCTACCTTTTCTCCAGGTAAACCAATTACTCTTTTAATAAAGGCAGTGTTAAAATTTTGTTCTTTTAAAGTTTCTGTGGGATTAAAAACAACAATATCTCCCCTTTGAGGAGAACCAAAATCATAACCGATCTTATCAATAATTAAACGATCGTTAATTTCAAGGGTAGGTAACATCGAACCAGAAGGAATATATCGAGCTTCGGCAACAAAAGTACGAATTCCTAAAGCCAAAACCAAACTTATTCCGACAGTTTTTATTCCTTCTATCCAGGGATTTTCTTGAGAAGATTTCGAGTGATTCGAGGGATCTTGAAAAGACATAATTACAATTAATTTATATTATTTATATTGGCGAGTTTTTTTTCTAAGTATTATTCTTTATTATTTGATTTTGCTCTTCTGACTCTGCTATTACTTCTTTTCTGTCTAAGATTACCGATAATTCTGGTTTTCTCTATCTACCGTTGCCTCATGTATCCGCGTCACCACGTCTGCAAGTATTTTGGTAGTTTTGCCGCGGGACATAATTAATGGTGCAGCGATCGCTAAAGCTAGCAAGAATAAATTATAAACCGAGCCAGTTTGTAGAGCGATCGCAATTTGCCCTAATTAAATGGTCTTACTAAATATATATACGCGCTATATGTCATTACTATGTCGGCAATATAGCAAAAGATTTAATTTGCATGGTGGTTTGAGTTTTGTTTGGGCGATCGCCTTCGGTATGATGAAAGAAAGTGTTTAACAAATTATCGTGACTGGAAATACAGAACTGTTCAACCGACGCTTCGCTTCTAATTTTGTTCCTCTGCCTCCTTTTCAAGTGCCAGCAGTCGGCACCCCAGCACCAGACTTTAGCTTGCCTCGGGTTGGAGGTGGTGAGGTGAGGCTTTCAGATTATCGAGGCAAACAGCCTGTAGTGCTGGCGTTTACACGGATCTTCACCGAAAAACTATTTTGTCCCTTTTGCTATCCTCACATTCAGGATTTGAAGGAGCGTTATGGAGAGATTAGCGAGAGGTTCGCTCCCTTCGCTCGCGATCGCGGAGCAGAATTATTAATGATTTCCAGTACCGATACCGTTCAGAGTCAGCAGGTGGTCGAGCGGCTCGATCTACCCTATCCTTTTTTGTACGATCCCGATTGCACTACTTTCCGACGTTATGGAGCCGGACAAGCTCTCGGAGCACCTTTACCCGCTCAATTCATCATTAATCGCGAGGGTCGCATCACTTTCCGGCATTTGTTTTCCTTTATTGATAGTAATGCAGAGACAGATACTATTTTGGCAGAGCTAGATAAGCTTGCGGACGGATAGGAAAACCAAGGATTCCAGTTATCAGTTGTTGACTGTTGACTGATAACTGTTTTGTAAAAAATTACTAAGGAGGAGGAGTTGGACGAACGCGCCTATCAATCGCAAGTCGACCTCGCGATCGAGACTCTTAAAAACGAACTGCCTGGGCTGTTTGAAACAGATTTATCTTACGATATTTATACAAAAGATATCTTTTTTCAAGATCCGGTCAACACCTTCAAGGGCAAACTAAACTATCGCATTATCTTTTGGACTTTAAGGTTTCACGGAAAGCTTTTTTTTACCGAGCTTTACTTTGACCTACACGATGTTAAGCAGGTGGCTAAAGATACAATTTTGGCTAATTGGACGGTACGCGGTACCCTGCGGGTTCCTTGGAAAGCGCGTATTCTGTTTAATGGCTATTCTACTTATAAGCTCACTCCAGAAGGTTTAATTTACGAACACATCGATACCTGGGATCGTCGTCCAGGCGAAATTTTACGTCAGTTTTTCCGTAAAGGTTAGATTGAAATAGGGAAAAGGAACGGAGAATTATTAACTTTGTAGGGACGTAGCATGCTACGTTCCTACTATAAACATATAAACAAGGCGGTCTCGCAAAGCGAGTGCTATCGCATCGCTATCCATCAATCGTAAAGCAGAGCAAAAAATTAGTGAGTTGATGTAAAGTCATCTCCTAAAACTCATCGAGTATCGCGCCATAATGCCCAAACATCAGCTTTTCACATTACCCAATCTTCATTCCCAAGTTTGGATTCTTGCTGGGGGTAGGTTATTATCCCAAATTGGAACGGGATTTACTCTTTTTTACGCACCGATTTTTTTTGTCAATCAGGTTGGTTTATCTGCCACCCTTGTAGGTATTGCCTTGGGGAGTGGTTCGCTTTCGGGTACAGTTGGCAGGTTTTTAGGAGGACAGTGGAGCGATTCTCCTCAGTGGGGACGCAGGCGCACTTTATTAGTTTCTGCTGCAATTTCTGCTTTGGCTGATGTGGTTTTAGCGCTTACCTATAATTTTCCCACTCTAGCGATTGGTAATCTCTTAATGGGTTTGGGAGTGGGTTTGTATTGGCCTGCCACCGAAGCGGCTATAGTGGATCTGACAACTATCGAGCAGCGCAACGAAGCTTTTGCCATTACCAGGTTAGCCGACAGTCTGGGTTTGAGTTTAGGGGTAGTTTTGGGCGGCGCATTTATTGCGGCAGAGGGCAATTATCGCCTTTTGTTTGTTATGGATGGTATTTCTTTTGTCATCTTTTTTGCCCTTATTTATGGATTAATTGCTGAAACTTATCAATTCGGGCAAACTTCGCCAAAGCCTACTAGAGGATGGTCGATCGCTTTTCGCGATCGCGCTTTGATGATTTATGTAATAGTCAATATCCTCTTTACTACCTACCTATCTCAGGTACAAAGCACTTTACCTTTATATCTGAAAAATTTTGTTCCGGCAGCAGATGCGGGAACGGGTTTTTCCGAACAAACGATCAGTGGTTTGTTTAGTTGGCATATTGTTTTTGCCGCTATTTGTCAGTTACCCGTCGCTCGTTGGCTCAATCGTTTCAGTCGCATTCAAGCTCTAAGCTTTTCTTTATTGTTTTGGGGAGTTGGTTTTGTTTTAGTTTGGCTGACAGGAGTTACTGCAACTAATCCCCTAATTTGGGCAGTGGTAGCTTTAGGAGTGTTAGCGATCGCAATGGTTTCCTATACTCCTTCTGCTTCGGCTTTGGTGGCAGATTTAGCCCCCGAATCCTTACGAGGTATATACCTATCGATTAATTCTCAATGTTGGGCAATCGGCTATTTAATCGGTCCTCCCATTGGTGGCTGGGCGTTAGATCGATCGGCTGAGATTGCTCGCGGATTTTGGCTGGTTGCTGCTATTAGTATCGGTGTTGGTATTTTAGTTTTGCGGTATTTGGGGAAGGTTTTGGCGACTTGCCCTCGGGTGGGTTAAGCTGGTCGACATCGAATTGGCTAGTTGAGAAAGAAGTTACCACCTAAAAACTAAAACCTAACACCTAACACCTCAGCTTCACTAATCAATTCACAACTCAAATAGGGTGGATTGGCTACTTATTTCGACGACGAGGCGCGATCGCGTTTTCTTGTACCCGATAATATTGGGCTGCTCGGTACATGGTAAATTGCAGTAGTTGTTCTTGTCCTAGTAAATATTGTTGAGTTGGTTCGATCGCTTCGATTCCAAGACAATTAATTATTTCTCTAGCCACTGCTTTGGCTAGTAAAGGTGGAACTGAATTGCCAATTTGGCGAAAACCATGCCATTTAGTTCCGTGGAAGCAAAACCAATCGGGATAGGAATGAAGTCTTGCCGCTTCGCGCACTGTTATACAACGGGGTGTTAAAGGATGAATCGGTCGTGGGGAAGTAAATGCGCCCCGATTGCGAGCAGTTCCCGCTCTTAAGGTACTGCATAAACCGTTAAGCTCTAAGCGATAAAAGTGACTGATACGCTCGGTTTTACCTGGCGAGGTAGCCGCAAATCTAGCGATCGTTTCTTGGCTATGTTTCGTCCGCCGACTGCAAGTTAGCAATCTGAAGTCGTATATACGCGGGTAAGAATAGTCTGGCGACACCACATCCTTGGAGGATAGATTACGCAATTGACTGACATACTTGCTGGGTTTTCCGTATTCAGCAAATACCCAATCTCTAACTTCTAATTCTGGATAATTATTAACTTCTGGAAGATCTGCGATCGCCTCTCCTACAGTGGGAGTTAGCGGTAAATTTAATCGGCGATCTAGGTTGGAGTTTTGTGGGGGAGAGGTTGAAATGAAGGAACTGGATTCGGACACCTCTCCCTTACTTGGTGCTATGGTTAGGGGTTTAGGATAACTGGGTAAAGGTAAATCTTGTCTACAGCCGATTAAAAATAAGCGGTGGCGGTTTTGAGGAACACCATAGTTAACAGCATTTAAAATTTGATAATTCTCTACCACTCGATAATTATGTTCTTTAAATTCTCTCAGAATTTTTTCTAGAAATTGTCTTTGTCTCCCAACTGTTATCCCTCGGACATTTTCCATGACAAAAAATTTGGGTTGCAATTCTAAAACCAAACGCAAAAAATGGAAGATTAGAGAATTGCGCGGATCGTCAGGATGACGTTTACCGATAAGAGAAAAACCTTGGCAGGGAGGTCCTCCAAAAACAACATCGATGTCGCGATCGCCAATAGGAGATAGTTTTCTGATCTCCTCTCCCGTTAGATCGACAATGTTGCGACACAAAACCGTCCAAAAAGGAAAGTTATATGCGTGAGTACAGGCATGAATCGGATCGATTTCTACCGCTGCTAGTACGTCAAATCCTGCTTGTTCAAAGCCAAGGGTCATTCCCCCCGCACCAGCAAATAAATCTACGGCTATTGGTCTTTGCATACCGCTAGCCATCATCTGACCTCACGTTTAATGACACTATCCCAAAATAAAATTTGATTGTACGATTTTAGTTGCCATACCGAGGCGATGCCGTAAATTTTTACAAAAAAGTTGGCTTGTTTTTTCTTTAACCCAACCGACGGCGAGAATTAATGAATTACTTTCTGACTGCTTCCAAAATACGGGAAAAATAGAAGCGAGTACTAGTCATGCCAGTGCGCTTGCTAGAAAAACCGTTACTTTCCAGAATTTTAATAATATCTGCTTCTTTATGTTGATAGGCACGGGTCGTTTTACTAGGTCCCGGAAAAAACTCGCCTATCTTTTTCAAAATAGACAGTAAAAAGGTTTTTGGTGCAAAACTAAGAATTAAACGCGACTCGGCTAAAGATGCTAAATGAGTAATCATTTTGACTGCATCTTGTTGGGGATAATGAATTAAGACATCTAGACAGATAACAGTATGATACTTGCCACTCAAAGCCTCTAAATCTTTTACAGCAAAAGAAAGATTGCTAGCTTCTCCTAATGTTGCTTTTGCTTTTTGCCGGGCTTCTTCCACCATTTTTTCAGAAATATCGCTTCCATATACGGTAGCACCAACTTGGGCTAAAGGAATACTTAAACTACCTACACCGCAACCAGCATCGCATATAGATATTTGGGCTAAATTGCCATCTGCTTGTAACCACGCTACTACTGTATCAATGGTTTGCTGATGTCCGATGCGAATATCTTGCTGAACCTTATTTACTTCTCCGTCACCATAAATTCTGCGCCAGCGTTCAAAGCCCGTAGCATTGAAATATTCTTTGACGATCGCTTTATCATCTACTGTATTCATAAACTGGAGTTACTATGGATTTTTTTTGTGACGGTTAAATACTTTACCAAAGGAAGAAGGCATAAAGACAATAAATATTACTCAGCCGAAAAATAAAATATAGTTCTCAATCAACCGCAAACCATCAAGCGAACATTATCTACACCTTCTAGAAAGCCCCATTTTTGGTAAAAAGGTATTACTTCCGGCAAGCAGAATAAAAGCAATTTTTCCACAGATTGTAACTCGGGATGATTAATAATTGCTTCCATTAATCTTTTTCCCAACCCCTTGCCTCTATAAGAATGCTCGACAATAACATCAAGAATTAATCCCCGATAAACATAATCTGTAAGTATACGAGCGAAAGCAAGTAGCTTTTTTGTCTCGGGATGGCAAAAAGCAATAATTATATCGGAGTGCTGTAACATTTTCTGCACGTCGGTTTTATGTCGCCCTTTACTCCACCACTCCGATTGATACATGCGGCATAAATCTTCAATCTGGGTTTCGGTTAAATGGGCGATCGCTTCATAATTTAGTTCGCTCATTGCCAAAATAATAATTTTTAAGAAAATAAATCTAATCTTTGCCAAGTTAAATCTGCTTTTTTTTCATCCCAATACCAGCGTAAAAATTGAGCCGAGCGCCCAACTCCAATACTAGGTATACCAATTGCTTTTCTGGGGGATTCCGTTGCCATAGCAATCGCTTCTTCTCTACCGCAAATTTGCCAATTAACTAAATTATTTACTCCTACTAAAAGCGGTAAAGTTGTACCTGCTAAAGTTCCATCAGCTAGTCTAGCCGTTCCCTTTTTTACTTCAATGTTTCGCTTGTCCCAAGGATAGATTCCATCGGCTAAACCTATCGGTGCTAAAGCATCGCTGACTAAAAAAATACCTCGGTCGTAATTACTAGCACTTAGTAATATTTTCATCATCGTAAGACCAACATGATTTCCATCAGCAATTAAGCCACAAGTAACGTGAGAATTAACAATTGCTTCTCCCAATAATCCTGGTTGACGATGATGCAAACCAGGCATGGCATTAAAAGCATGAGTAACCATGGAAGCACCCAGTTTAAATGCCTGTCGTGCTTGTTTGGCTGTAGCTAAAGAATGTCCCAAACTAACAATAATTCCTCGAGAACGCAAGTAAGGAATTATTTCTTCTGTCTCATCTAATTCTGGTGCTAGAGTAATTATTTTAACGATATCGCTGTAGTCGCCTAAAACTTGTCTAACTTTATCAAGATTTAACGGTAATAAATATTCTGCTGGATGGGCACCTCGTTTTTCGTAATTCAAAAAAGGTCCTTCAAGATGAACGCCTAAAATTTTTGCTTCTTGTCGTTCATCTTTTTGAGTTGTCATGAACTCGGCAATTACCGAAAGCGATCGCCTTATCTTTTCTACTGCAGTAGTCACGATCGTTGGCAAGAATCCATCTACTCCTTGCTGCCATAAAAAGGCACATATTTCTTTTAGTTTGGGCAAGTCTTTTGCTTGTAGATCGCTAAAGGCTAATCCTAAACCTCCATTAATTTGTAAATCTACTCCCCCTAAAGATAGCCAGTCTCCCTCTACATCTATTATTTGTCTTTGTTGCGCCGAGCTATAAATATTATCATCAATTGTGGGGAAAATAGCTTCAATCTTTCCTTGTTCGTCTACCTCGATTTGTTGTAATTCTTCGTATCCTCTTAAGCGAGCATTAGTAATTAATCTTTTACTAATCATTTATTTCGCTTCAATTTTTCTTTTTAACAATTTTTAACTAAAAATAAATATTTTTAGAGGTTAGTCTTGATTTTCTTTACTTTTCTGATATTATTTATATAATCGAGTATTTTGACTTTTCGGCAATCGCTTATTTCACCATTATAAAAAATCATTTTTGCTAAAATTAAGCATACCACGAAACCAACTTTTTTCTTTTTAAAAATATTTTGAAATTTAGTTCATCGAGAAAAAATCTTGCTTAAAAATTCTATTTTTGCTAAAATTAGGTTTCATAATGGGAATAGTAGTGGTTATCGATAGACGATTATACTACCATTATGAATAAATATTTTCAAAAAAAAGAATATCACAAAGTTAGCCGTTTATTTTCTCTTTTTCAGTTAAAAAATATTAAATAACCATTAAACAATTCGGCTAATATTTTTATGAGCAAACCCAAGCCAGCGGTCGGCATAATCATGGGCAGCGATTCGGATTTACCGACTATGCAAGGAGCGATCGCGGTATGTGAAGAATTTGGAGTCGAATATGAGGTAGCGATCGTTTCTGCCCACCGCACTCCGGAGAGAATGGTAGAGTATGCTAAAACTGCCCATCAAAGAGGTATTAAAGCAATCGTGGCTGGTGCTGGTGGTGCGGCACACTTGCCCGGGATGGTAGCATCACTAACTCCCTTACCCGTTATCGGCGTTCCGGTTCCTACCCGTCACTTACAGGGAGTCGATTCTCTCTATTCCATCGTGCAGATGCCAGGAGGAATTCCTGTAGCTACCGTTGCTATAGGAAATGCTAAAAATGCCGGTTTGCTAGCAGTACAAATTATAGCTACTGGCGATCGCGACTTATTAGAGAAAGTACAGCAATACCGCCAAAACTTAGGGCAGATGGTAGTAGACAAACAAACTGAATTAGACCAGATGGGGTATCGAGCCTACCTAGAACAAATGTAGATACCTATTTCATAAAAATTCATAAAATAATAAGTATTAAATACTAAAAAATGAAGTGCCATGATCCGCTGGCTAATCAGTTTATTATGTACTTGTTTATTGTGGGTATGGGTAGTGGATGAACCAGCACTCGCCCAACCTACGGAAAATTCAAGTATACCCCAAGAACAATTAATCAAAGGCGAAAAACTTGCCCAAAAAGCGATAAATGCAGCCAAACAAGGCAATTTTAGTCGCTCGGAGCAGTATTGGACTCAGTTGATTCAACAATTCCCTTACAATCCTGCTGTTTGGAGTAATCGAGGCAATGTACGTATTAGTCAGAATAAATTAGAAGAAGCTCTGACTGACTTCGAGCATTCCATCGCTTTAGCCCCAAACCACCCCGATCCCTATCTCAATCGAGGTATTGTCTACGAAGTACAAAAACGCTGGAAAGAAGCTTTAGCAGATTATAATCGAGCCTTAGAAATTAATCCTCAAGATGCCCTGGCATACAATAATAGAGGTAATGCCCAGGCAGGACAGGGCTATTGGCAAGGAGCTTTAACCGACTACCAAAAAGCCATAGAGCTTGCCCCCGATTTTGCGATTGCCCGTGCCAATGCTGCTTTGACGATGTACCAAATTGGCAACAAACAAGAAGCCTTGCGTCAAATGCGTAACTTAGTGCGTAAATATCCCATGTTTTCTGATATGCGTGCTGCCCTGACTGCTGCTTTGTGGGTAGAAGGACAACAAGGAGAAGCCGAAAGCAATTGGGTGGCAACAGTTGGCTTAGACAATCGCTATCAAGATCTCGATTGGGTTAAAAACGTCCGTCGTTGGCCACCACAAATGGTAAAAGCTTTAGAAAGATTTCTTACTCTTAGCTAGTGCCGCTATGGGGAAGTCAAAAGGCACGCAGGCAAAAGGCAAAATTTAAATAACTAGTACTAGTTTTTCACTCTAATTCGAGATTGTTTTGTTAATATTTAAACCAACATCAATATGAATCGTTTTCAGGGGCAAGTAACGGCAGGGGATTTTGCCACGGCGATCGCCCAAACTGAGTCTTTAATGGCAGAGATAGAAGCGGAAAATTTAAGCAAAGAAGAAATAGAAAAGGCGATCGCCTCTTTAGTTCAAAGTAAAGATAGTGCGAGAGGTTTTTTTGTAGCCTATCTCACTAGTAACCGTTCTGCAGCAGATAATCCTTCTTTAGAAGTAATTAATGCCTTACGATCTTCTCCTCGTATTGTTAGCGAATTGTTGGTAAAAAATCTTGCCATGTCTGCAGCTATGGCAGTGACTCATCGCCGCAATAAGGATGAAGAAAAAGCGCGGAATTCAGAGCGAGTTTGTCGGCGTAGTGCTAATTTAATTTAACAAATTAACCTCGATCTAGTTATTGAAAAATTAAAAGAATTAGAAGCAAGTGCTACTAGCAGAGAAGGTAGTTACCAAGATTTTTTGCAACGTTGGAAATACGATACCGAACAAAGACAAGCAATTCAAGAAGCTATAGCAGTCCTAAATGATTTGTGACTAATCAAAAGTCAGTAGGGGACGGGAGATACAAGGTTTTGAGGAAACCTCGAAACATAGCCCCTCCTCAAATGATAGCCCCACCGATTTGCAAACCGTCCCTACTGTTACCTAATTTTTCTTGCCTCTGACTCATCATCCTGGGAAAAAGCTTGGTAAACTAATTCGAGGAGCAATTTGGGAGAATTACCTTTGCTAGACGAACAAGCTAAAAAAACAATGCTGCGCAAAATTCCCCATGGTCTTTACATTTGTGGCGTAAGAGACGGGGAAGAGATGAATGGATTTACAGTTAGTTGGGTTATGCAATCCTCTTTTAAGCCACCTCTGATTGTCAATTGTGTTAAGCAAGGTACTGGTTCCCACGCAATGGTTGAGAAAACAGGAGTATTTGCCCTTAGTTTTCTTGAAGAAAGCCAAAAAGATTTAGCTGCCAAGTTTTTTCAGCCTAAAAGTCGTGTTGGCAACAAATTTGAGGACGTTGAATTTTATCAAGGGGCAGAAACAGGCTGTCCAATTATCAAAGATTCCCTCGGTTATGTGGAATGTAAAGTAGTCGGCGCTATCGATAAGGGAGATCACACTGTCTATGTAGGAGAAGTAATTGGTTCCGGCGTTCATCATGAAGGGAATCAACTGCTCCTCGAAACTACTGGTTGGCAATATGGGGGTTAAAACAGTTATCAGTTATCAGTGTTGAATTTAAAATCCAAATTTAAACTATGCCATTAATTCAAGTTAAATCATCGGTTACTGCACCAGAAAAAGAAGTCGTTGAAAGTTTACTTACCACCTTGTCTGCCCATTTAGCTAAACACTTAGGCAAACCAGAATCTTACGTAATGACTGCTTTAGAGTCCGATGTTCCCATGACTTTTTCCGGAACTTTTGACCCCGTTTGTTATGTAGAAGTTAAAAGTATTGGCAATATGAGTGCGGCACAAACTAAAGCAATGAGTCAAGATTTTTGTCGGATACTTAACGAAAAACTAGGAGTGCCAAGCAACCGAATTTATATTGAATTTGCCGATGCCAAAGGATATATGTGGGGTTGGGATAGTCGAACGTTTGGTTGAGAAACAACTAGAAGTTTTATAAATGGGGTCGGGCGATCGCTCAACTCAAATATAATAGTTTTTATTTGGATAAGGACTATTCTCTTCTTTAAACTTTTTATTAGTCATCAGTTTCTTAAAATTTTTTTTAATTTATTATTTGTTTTTGATAATTTTTATTTTAAAAAACACCTCAATTATTATTATTATTGTCAATAATAATCTAACAGAATATATTTTAAATATTCTTTTCGTTAAGATTATTAATATAATCTCTAAATTCTTATTTTTTTTATAAAAACATTAATTCAAATAAAAATCTCTTCATCAAAAGTTCAATTTATTTATTCTTCAAAAGATTTTAAAAAAATAAAATCAGCATAAATACTGATGTTGCTTTTTTGAGTCGTTGATAAGCTAAGAAACAAAAGTAAAATCAAATATTATCGCTCATAAATCTGAGTTAAATAAACAATAAAATTTTAATAAAATAACTTTGGCAAGTTAATTAACTAAATTATCATAGATATGCAAAAAACAAGTTAATCAAAACTATTTATTTTAAAAAAACACCTTTTTAATAAATTTAATGAATATCTTTTTTCAAAAAAAAGCAGGTCTCATCTCCTCTAAAAAGAGCTGTAAGGGTTTAAAATTATCCTGGTGAAAATAAATTTTACGCGGTTAGATTACTCAAGGGGAATTTTAGCAAATTAAATTGCTGAAAAACACCGTTTAACAAGAATGTAACAATTATAACCATGGGTTTGGAATAGGTAAGCTCTATGTGGCGATTGAGCTGGAGAAAACTTCCCCTAGCAGCTAAATTGACTCTCGTGATGACAACAGCGATCGTCGTTACGGTAGCAGGAGTCACCACACTCTTTCTTCGCATTAGAGAAAAAACTTTTCAAGAAGAACTCCAACTGCGAGCTGAATTATTACTTAATACTATTACTCTAATCTCCGCTGACGCACTTTCAGAAAAAAATATTGATTTTCTTGAAGAGACTATTGAAGAGTTAGGGCAAAATAATTTAGTAGTTGTAGGTAGAGTTTATGACTCTGAGGGACAAATTATTGCTGATGCCAAGACAGAAAAAGTTTTTATTTTTAATCTGCAAAACGATCCTCTTGGCAAACAATTAATAGACGATCGAAATATTGTTTTTGACTGGCAGTCTGACAAATTACTGGCAGGTAAAGCAGTAACTATCAATAATCAGCGATTGGGTACAGTCATTGTCGGACTATCAACAGCATCCCTTCAGCAGAAAATGACCCTAGTCCGTCATCAAGGCATATCTGTTGCGTTAGTTGCTTCCAGTGTGGGTATGCTGCTAGCAATCTTGTTAAGTCGTTCGATTACCGAACCCCTCGAACAAATGACCGCCGCAACAAAACGTTTGGCAGCAGGAGATTTAGATCAGCAGATTGCCATTCAAAGTAAAGACGAACTCGCAGATTTAGCAGACTCCTTCAATAGTATGACTAGTAGACTGCGGGAATTAATCCACAATTTAGAAGTACGTGCAGAAGATTTGCGACAAAGTGAAGCTAATAATCGAGCACTTTTAAATGCGATTCCCGACTTTATTTGGCGATTACACCGCGATGGTACCTTAATCGATGTTAAAGCTACTCAAGATAATGAATCCCTCAGCAGAGATTGGCAAGGAAAAACTATTGCTAAGATTTTATCTCCAGAAGTAGCGCAACAATTTTTGCATTGTGTAGAGCAAGCTTTAGTCAGTGGGGAAATTCAAATTTTTGAATACGAGTGGTTTGTCAATTGTCAAAGACATCATTTTGAAGCGCGCATTACCGTTGTCACTAGCGATCGCCAGGAAGTATTAGCAATTATTAGAGACATTACAGACAATAAGTTGGCGCGGGAAGAATTACAACAAGCAAAAGAATCTGCGGAAGCTGCTAATATTGCTAAAAGCAGATTTCTTGCTAATATGAGCCATGAATTGAGAACTCCTCTTAACGGAATATTAGGTTTGAGCGAACTGTTACGTCTCGATGCCGAGGAGTTTGGTTACGAGGATTTTGTCTCCGATTTACAGCAGATTCAAAAATCTGGCTTGCACTTGCTTACTCTAATCGAAGACGTTCTCGATATCTCCAAAATTGAAGCAGGGAAAATAGTTAGTTATTTGGAACACTTCGACCTAGAGACACTTCTATTGGAAGTAGAAACTATCGCTCAATCACTGGCGCATAAAAACGGCAACACCCTTAAACTAGAAGTTTGCCATGGCGCGGGTACGATGTTTAGCGATCGCAAGCGAGTCAAGCAAATTTTGCTCAACCTACTCAGCAACGCCGCTAAATTTACCCGCGAAGGAACTATTATTCTTACGGTTACTCGCCAAGTAAGACGCGATCTTTGGCAGACAGTTAAGGGCGATCGACTAACGCCATCGAATGGGCGATCCCGCTTTGCGGGTGCTGCCGCACCGCCAAGTCTTCATAACAACGGTAATGATTCTTATCAATCCCCCGATTTAGTATTTTTTAAAGTAGCCGATACGGGTATTGGCATGAATCCAGAACAAATTAAGAGAGTATTTCAGCCGTTTATGCAAGCAGATGACAGTACTACGAAAAAGTACGGTGGTACTGGTTTGGGATTGGCAATCTGTAAAAGCTTTTGCCAGATGATGGGAGGTAACATTACGGTAGAAAGTCAATTAGGAAAAGGTTCTACTTTTACTTTCTGGTTACCTGCCGTTGCACCTAAAACCGTCAAGGCAGAGTATAAAGTTGTAGAAAATTAGGGTTTTCTGCCCAGAATTTTGTCAAAAAGTTTTTAGTTTTTCTTACAGCAGTTTTTATGTTAATATATCGCACTATTTCTTTCCCGGAGGCGGAGCAGATCCGCTCTTCTTTAAAACCGGAATATGGTGTGTTCTATTCAATTAATAAGCACTGTAATCTACTTTGATATCCACGAATCATTACTAATTATAAGTAAGGGTTGAACATAGATAACAACCTTGGATTTTTGTTGACCAATCGAAATTAGTTGGGATCACTGAGGCTTGAATATGAAGGTTTGATTAATCTAGTAATTAGTTAGATAACAATTATAAAGTTTTTATCTTTTTAAATTAATAGTGCATTGAGCAATTTTTTGCTCGGCTATTTTTAGGGAAAGAAAATAGTAGGAGGTAAAAGCAATGCTGCACTTTAAAGCTTTTATCAAATTATGCTTAATGATGTCATTAATTTATATTACTCTAGGCGATCTTTTTCTACCCCAACCCTACAGAAATAACAGTAAAAAAGTCCGTAAAGATATTAATGAATTTGTGGTGAGTTTATTGCCCAAAAAAGATTTTATTAATCTCCAGCGCCCTCAAGAAAATCTTCAAAAAGTTGAAAAAGGGAGATTTAATTCTCCCCTATAAATACTTATTGTTCTTTCAACCAACTAAACATAGCCCGTAAATCTTTACCTACTTCTTCAACAGGATGGGAGGCTTCTTGACGACGCATAGCCGTGAAACCAGGTTTGCCAGCTTGGTTTTCTAAGACAAATTCGCGAGCAAATTGACCGGATTGAATTTCTTTGAGGATCTGACGCATTTCGGCATGGGTTTGTTCGTTAACAATCCGCGGACCGCGAGTATAATCGCCGTATTCAGCAGTATTCGAGATGCTATCGCGCATTTTTGCCAAACCACCTTCCACGATAAGATCGACGATTAATTTTACTTCGTGAAGGCATTCAAAATAAGCTAATTCCGGTTGATAGCCAGCTTCGATTAAAGTTTCAAATCCCGCTTTGATTAGAGCACTCAAACCACCGCACAAAACAGCTTGTTCGCCGAATAAGTCAGTTTCTGTTTCTTCTCTAAAGGTAGTTTCGAGAATACCCGCACGAGTACCACCAATACCTTTAGCATAAGCCATGGCGCGATCGCGAGCTTGTCCGGAAGCATCTTGATAGACGGCAAACAGACAGGGTACTCCTTGTCCTTGTTCGTAGGTACGTCTAACTAAGTGTCCGGGACCTTTGGGTGCAATCATTACCACATCGACTGATTCTGGAGGGACAACTTGACCGAAGTGGATGTTGAAACCGTGAGCAAAAGCTAGTACTTTACCTTCAGTCAGATGAGGTTCAATTTCATTTTGATAAATTTTTTTCTGTACTTCATCCGGTAGCAAAATCATAATCAGATCGGCTGCTTTAGCTGCATCGGCGACGTTGCGAACGGTTAACCCTGCCGCTTCGGCTTTAGCGATCGATTTGCTACCAGGATATAAACCGACAATTACGTTAATACCGCTATCTTTTAAATTAAGTGCGTGAGCGTGTCCTTGAGAACCATAACCGATAATCGCCACAGTTTTATCTGCCAGCAGGTCTAAATTGGCATCCTCGTCATAGTACATCCGCGCCATGATATTTAATCTCCTTTACACGAGCTTTGTGTGACTGCAAACTTTCTATTATACTTTTTGAGACCTTACTGATATATAGCAACTTTCAAACAGATAATTCTCTTTTCGTTATCGATTTTTGCCTATCATCGGTTTGAATTCAGACAGTGTATAGTTCCCATTTGAAGTATTTAAGGGCAAACGCCAAGTTAAATTACCAAGGTAGGCGATCGCTTAACGTTGTACTATGTAGGCGATCTATTCCAATAAATATTTAACTTTCCGATGACTAATATCTCTTCTCTGATCGCACAAATGCAGCAGTCGGAATTTTATTCCCATCCGGTAACTGAACCCATTGAATTAGTGCAAACCCATGTTTCTTATGTGCTATTGACAGGAGATTATGCTTACAAATTAAAAAAAGCAGTTAACTTTGGTTTTCTCGATTTTTCTACCTTGGCTAAGCGGCAACATTTTTTGCAAGAAGAAATTAGAATGAACAGGGCGATCGCGCCGGAAATTTATCTAGAAGTTTTACCCATTACTCAAGCTGGGGATAAATTTTTCTTGGGAGGAGAAGGGGAAGTTGTCGAATATGTCTTAAAAATGCGTCAATTTCCTCAGGAAAATTTGTTTATCAATCTGTTTGAGCAAGGTAAACTTTCCAGTGAAGACATGGAGGAATTAGGCAAAATTGTAGCAGATTTTCACGCTCGAGCAGTAACTAACGAGTATATTCGTAGTTTTGGTACGGTAGCTAAAATTCGGGAAGCCTTTGACGAGAATTACGAACAGACAGAAAAATATATCGGCATAGCCCAAACTCAACAGCAATTCGACGAAACTAAAGCTTATACTGACCGTTTTTTTGCCGAGAGAGAAGAGTTATTTCAGGCGCGTCAAGACGGCGACAAAATTAAAGAATGTCACGGCGATCTCCATTTAAAAAATATTTGCTTGTGGCAAGATAAAATTCAACTATTCGATCGCATCGAATTCAATGAACCGTTTCGCTTTGTCGATGTCATGTACGATGTGGCTTTTACCGTCATGGATTTGGAAGCGCGAGGAAAGAAAGATTTTGGCAATGCTTTTTTAAATACTTATCTAGAACAAACGGGGGATTGGGAAGGACTGCAAGTGTTACCTTTATATTTAAGTCGTCAGGCTTATGTAAGAGCCAAGGTAACCTCTTTTCTCCTCGACGATCCGGCAGTCCCTGAAGTAGCCAAACAAAAAGCTCAACAAACCGCTGCCGACTATTATCGACTGGCTTGGTCTTATACTCAAAAGAAGCAAGGTAAGATCTTCTTAATGTCTGGTTTATCCGGTTCGGGTAAAACCACAGTTGCCAAACAATTAGCGAAGAAAATTGGCGCAATTACGATCCGTTCCGATGCCGTAAGGAAGCATCTTGCTGGTATTTCCTTAGATGAAAAGGGAGGAAATGAGATTTATAGCCCCGAAATGAGTCAAAAAACCTATAATCGCTTATTAGAGTTGGGTCTCCTGTTGGCTCATGAAGGATTCCCCGTTATTTTAGATGCTAAATACGATCGCATTTCCCTGCGTCAAGAAGCGATCGCTACTGCCAAATCCCACCAAATTCCTTTAGAGATCTTTCACTGCACTGCACCCATCGAAGTATTGCGCGATCGCCTAAGAAGTCGAAGCAAGGATATTTCCGATGCTACTCCCGATCTCCTCGCGACTCAGCAGGCTACTGCCGAACCTTTTACAGAAAAAGAGCAAGATTACGTAACTACAATAGATACTACTCAAGTAGATTGGTTATCCCAGCTTAACCTTTGACCTTGCTAGGATGAGGAAGGGAAGATCGACCTTAGAGAAAAAGCTTTTCCGTGCAAGAAGGAGGCAAAAAGTCTAAAAATTGCAAATTTTCAAGCCAAACTTTCCTGAGAAACGTTAACATAAATTAACAACTGTTAATGTATGCAAAGTAGCATTTCTGAAATCGCCAGCGGTCTTATGCTGAGAAAGATTTCATCCCAGAATAACAAGCTCGGTCTATAAATAATCTCTATCCTCAATTTTTAGGAGGCTATCAGCGTGACCAAAAACAATAATAAAAAGTGGCGCAATGCCGGGCTTTACGTACTACTTGCCATAGTAGTCGTAGCTCTCGGTACTGCCTTTTTAGATAGGCAACCTCAGAGTCGACAAACTTGGAAATATAGTAAGTTGATCGATGAGGTAGAAAGCGGTAGAGTAGAAAACGTCAGGATTAGTGCCGATCGCACTAGGGCGATAGTTACCGATCGAGACGGCACCCCCATCCAGGTAAACTTGCCCAATGACCCCCAACTAGTCGACATTTTGATGGACAATGGGGTAGATATTTCAGTTCTGCCGCAGAATGATGACGGATTCTGGTTTAGAGCTTTAAGCAGCCTCTTTTTCCCAATTTTACTATTGGTAGGACTATTTTTCTTACTACGTCGAGCGCAAAGCGGCCCTGGTTCCCAGGCAATGAACTTTGGCAAGTCAAAAGCTAGAGTACAAATGGAACCCCAAACTCAAGTAACTTTTGGGGATGTAGCCGGAATCGAACAAGCCAAACTCGAACTAGCTGAAGTCGTTGACTTCCTTAAAAATGCCGATCGCTTTACTGCAGTTGGAGCCAAAATTCCTAAAGGAGTTCTCCTGGTAGGTCCTCCTGGAACTGGTAAAACTCTTCTTGCTCGTGCAGTAGCAGGAGAGGCAGGCGTACCCTTCTTCTCTATTTCCGGTTCTGAATTTGTCGAAATGTTCGTCGGTGTTGGTGCATCTCGCGTCCGGGATTTATTCGAGCAAGCTAAAGCCAATGCTCCCTGTATCGTCTTCATCGATGAAATCGATGCTGTCGGTCGTCAACGGGGTGCTGGTTTAGGTGGCGGTAACGACGAACGGGAACAAACCCTCAACCAGTTGCTTACGGAAATGGATGGTTTTGAGGGTAATACAGGTATTATTATCATTGCTGCTACCAACCGTCCCGACGTTCTCGATGCCGCTCTGCTGCGTCCCGGTCGGTTTGACCGTCAAGTAGTGGTAGACCGTCCTGACTACGCGGGTCGTCAAGAAATTCTCAAAGTGCATGCTCGCGGCAAGACTCTGGCTCAGGATGTCGACCTCGATAAAATTGCTCGCCGTACTCCTGGCTTTACAGGAGCCGATCTAGCCAACCTGCTCAACGAAGCAGCAATCTTGGCAGCACGTCGCAACCTCACCGAAATCTCCATGGATGAGATTAACGATGCGATCGACCGCGTTCTAGCAGGACCAGAGAAGAAAAATCGCGTCATGAGCGAAAAGCGCAAACAGTTAGTAGCCTACCACGAAGCAGGTCATGCTTTAGTTGGTGCTTTAATGCCAGATTACGATCCCGTACAAAAGATCAGCATCATTCCTCGTGGTCGCGCTGGTGGTTTGACTTGGTTTACTCCCAGTGAAGATAGGATGGAATCGGGTCTTTACTCGCGCTCCTATCTGCAAAATCAAATGGCAGTAGCTCTAGGCGGTCGTCTTGCTGAAGAAATTATTTTTGGAGAAGAAGAAGTAACTACTGGTGCTTCTAACGACTTACAGCAAGTGACCAGAGTAGCTCGTCAGATGGTAACTCGTTTTGGCATGAGCGATCGCCTCGGACCCGTGGCTTTAGGTCGTCAGAACAGCAATATCTTCCTCGGTCGGGAAATTGCTTCAGACCGCGATTTTTCTGATGAAACTGCTGCGGCAATTGATGAAGAGGTACGTAACCTAGTCGATCAAGCCTACCGTCGTGCCAAAGATGTTTTGGTCAATAATCGTCACATTCTCGATCGACTAGCAGAAATGTTGGTTGAGAAGGAAACCGTAGACGCAGATGAGTTGCAAGAATTGCTGGCTAACAATGATGTAAAAATGGCGGCATTAGCATAACATCAACCAATCTTGTCTAAGCCAAACAACAAGCGCAGCACCTGAAAATGGTGCTGCTTTTTTTATTGGTAGGCGATCGCGCTTTCTAAATTAATTTCTTCGTAGCGGGTCAAATGGAGAATAGCAAGGCTTGCGGTTTCTAGTCAAAAATATTATCGAAGTCGGAAAAAGTGCGATCGCCCGACAGCCTATCCCCAAGAGTCAGTAACCAGAACGGGAGCTGTCAGTTCTGTCTCCTCGTTCAACTTCTTTCTTCTAATCTAATTAAATTAAGAAAAGGTTAAGTAAAATAGTAAATATATAAAATCTAACTCTTGAGGAAATACAGAAATTTCTTGAACCCAGGTCTTGGCAAGAGCAGAACCAGCTTTTAGCTGTCTAATTTCTTTCGGGAAAGTAGGAAAGCAATCACAATGATTAAAGTAAATACGATTATTTAAATGCCAAAAGTAGGAACTTTGGTTCGGGTTCTTTATCCTGAATATGC
The DNA here is from genome assembly GCA_015207585.1 of Pleurocapsales cyanobacterium LEGE 06147. Taxonomy (GTDB): domain Bacteria; phylum Cyanobacteriota; class Cyanobacteriia; order Cyanobacteriales; family Xenococcaceae; genus LEGE-06147. Next base: position 23,011 of record JADEWQ010000042.1, read on the forward strand.
CAAGGGTATTGAAGGAATTATTGAAGCAAAAGAGGAACGGGGTCGCTGGATAGTCAGATTAGAAAAAAATTCTCTCAACGAGAACCCCGAACCCTGGCTGTTGTCTTTAGAAGAATCAGATTTTGAAGTAATTTCATCTGAAGAGGAATTTCCCAGTTGATTTAATCTTTTCTTTTGCCTCAGTTGTTCTTCATAGTTGCTTTCGCTTCTGACTAATTCAACCACCCTCGCAAGCGACGAGCTACCTGAGGACGGCGTAGTTTACGCATCGCTTTGCTTTGGATCTGACGAACCCGTTCTCGGGAAAGATTAAATATTCCTCCTACTTCTTCTAGAGTATAGGGTTGACTGGTTGCCAATCCATACCGTAAGGAAATTACATCTTTTTCTCTTTCAGTCAAGACATCGTCTAAAACATTAGCGATTTCTTGACGCATCATTGCTTCGCTCATCCGTTCTTCTGGTAGCTGTAATTCACTATCTTCGAGTAAATCGACTAATTCCGTGTCTTCTGCTTTTCCTACCCGATGGTTAAGGGAAAGAGATTGGCGACGTAATTCCAGCAACTGGCGAAGTTGGACGAGAGAAGTTTCCAATTCTTTGGCTAATTCTTCCTCGCTAGGATTGCGCTGCAATTTTTGCTTCAAGTTACGTTGGGCTTTTTTGAGTTTATTAAGTTTTTCGACGATGTGAATCGGTAATCTAATCGTACGTGCGTCATTAGCGATTGTTCTGGTAATTGCTTGGCGAATCCACCAATAAGCGTAAGTAGAAAACTTATATCCTTTATTAGGGTCGAATTTTTCTGTAGCTCTGTTTAGACCGAGGGCTCCTTCTTGAATTAAATCTAGAAAAGGAACACCCCGATTGAGATAACGTTTAGCAATGGAAACTACTAGCCGTAAATTAGAGCGAATCATTTTCCTTTTTGCTACTCGTCCGCGATAAAGACGATTTTCTAGCTGGCGTTCGTTGTCTAATCCCAGTGCTTCTGCCAATTCTGCTTTGGTGGGTTTTCTTTGCAATTGAGCTTGTAGTTGTTGTCGTATTTCTTCTGCTTGCACTACAAATTTAATGCAGTAGGCTAGTTCTAGCTCTTCTTCTGGCTTGAGCAGAGGATAACGAGCCATTTCTTTAAAAAAAGCACCCACATTATCATCAATTTGGGTCGTACGATAACTTGACGGGGAAGAATCTTCTACTTCTGCCTTTTCTGAAGCAAATTCGACTTCAACCAGCTGCAAATCTGTATCTACTTCTTGGGTAGCAACATTTTCTAATATGTCAATATTATTTTCTCGGTTCAATTTATCGTATTGTGAATATTTTGCTATATTCATAGGTTTATTAGTTTATTTTTAGTAACAGAAAATTAAACAGGGTTGGAGAAAATAGTTAGTTGGATAAAAGTGATTATTGCAGTTTATTTTGATTTTCGGGTTTTTTTAGTTTTTTTATTAATGATAAACCTGGCTCTGATATCATTTACGAGGAATTGAGCTAAATTTTTTCGGAAATTAAAGATTTTTTTAATGATTGCCGTAAAAAGCCCTTAACCTTTTATCAATTGTGTCTATAACAATCAAATTCCACATATTTAGCCTAACAAAAGTTTTTTGTGCTTTTGTTTAGATAGTTACAAAATGATAATTGACTTCCCAAGACTTAAGGCTCTGATTTAATTAGCTATCTATTTGATTCAGTAACAACCTTGCTCTTATCTAGAAAATGTTATTGATTGTAAAAAATCTTTACTTTGTAATTAATAAAAGAAATAAAGTCAAGCAAGAACCCTAGAAGTCTAATGATGTTTATCATGTTACTTGATCCAACTAAAAAAAACAAAGGTTGGATTGAACAATGTCAAAATCCAACCTACCACTTGTCTTTTATTGACTCGTGCTCGATTTAGTATAAAGAATTGCTTATAGTGTTAGAGATTGAGGCTCAGTTTCGATTAACTTAGCTAAATCTTGCAAGAAAGCGGCTGCATGAGTTCCATAAATAATTCGATGATCGCAAGTAATATTTACACTCATTTGACGCTGAATACCCATCATGCCCTCATTGTTAACTACTATTTGGGGAAGAGCCGCACCTACAGCTAGAATAGAACCTTGTCCTGGTGGGAGGATAGCATCAAAGCGGTCTACGCCAAACATTCCCAAGTTAGATAAGGTAAAAGTTCCCGTGCTGTACTGTTCTGGTTGCAGTTGTTTGGCTCTAGCTCGATTAACTAAATCTTTCCAAGTACGGGAGAGAGAATAAATATCCAGTTGGTCAGCACTTTGTAAGACTGGTGTAATTAAGCCACCATCGTTCATGGCAACAGCCACAGCAATATTGATAGATGAATTATATTTAATCACCCCTTCTACATAACTAGCATTGACGATAGGATGTTTTTGTAAGGTGACGGCTACTGCTTTGGCGAGTAAAGCCGTCATGGTTACGCCTTTAGACTTAATTTGCTGATAAAGTCGGTCTAAGGCATCAGTGGTTATGGTATAGCCAACGTGAAATGTAGGAATTTGCAAGCTCGCCACCATATTTTGTACCACTGCCTTTTGCAAGGTATTTAAGGGTACTGTTTCTCCAGAGACAGCACTTATTGGAGTGGATATAGGTGCAGGAGGAGCTGCTTGTGCTGTCGGCGTAGGGGTAGATGCTTGAGGTACTGATGGAGATAGAGTAGTAGGCTTAGCAGTAGTGGTTGTCTTTCCTGCAGCTTTTTCGATATCGAGGGCAACAATCCTGCCGTAAGGACCACTGCCTTGTATGGTTTTCAAATCAACATTAAGCTCTTTAGCAAGTTTACGAGCGCGAGGAGAGGCAATGATACGCCCATTACTACGGCTAGATGTAGTAGTTGTCGCTTGAGTAGAAGTGCTTTGAGGTTCGGTTTCGGAGCTGACCGAAGCAGTTAGAGTAGAACCATTTGGACTAGATGCAGCTTGTTTTTTCGCTTCTTCAATTTCTGCTTCTGTTTCGGCAATCAGAGCGATTGCTTGACCTACGGGAGCTGTATCTCCTGCTTCAACTAGAATAGCGGCTAAAAATCCTTCGTTAAAGGATTCCACATCCATATCCGCTTTATCGGACTCTACAATTACTACCGTTTCACCTTTCTCAATTTTTTCCCCTGGAGATTTTACCCATTCGACAATCTTACCTTCTGTCATTGTGGAGCTAAGAGCGGGCATAAAGATATCGTGAATCATAGCAGTGTTTTTTTCTTTATAACGGATGGTAGATCTAATAAACTTTTTATCCTGTTAGAGGATATATGGCTCTATTTAGCCGGTCTCGCTTCGCGAGGCACTTCGTGGTGCGCGCGCTATCTGATATTACCACGGGAATTTTCCCGACGCTGACTCTATCAATACAGCGCGAGCTTCTCATCCTTGCACTAAAATTGTGCCAATTTTGGGGTACGTCCTTTCAAACCCGTCATCAATTTGAGAGTAAATATTTTGAGAGGGGTTAGGTGTTCTAGCATCCATAAACCGAAACGACGAATCGTGACAACTGGTAACCAATTGTTAGAAAATATCCGGTCTAAAAAATCTGTAAATCCTAAAATAGTTAGATTTTCCCGCTTACGCCAGCGTTCGTAACGTTTCAAAATCTTAAGATCGCCGATATCTTCTCCTTGTCTGCAAGCTTCTTGTATTATTTGAGCTAAAGCAGCCGCATCTCTAATTCCGAGATTTAATCCTTGTCCTCCTACGGGATGACAACAATGAGCTGCATCGCCCACTAAAGCGAGTCTAGATTTAACGTAGCGATCGCACTGCATCAGTTGCACGGGAAATAAATAGCGATCGCTTACCAATTGCAGCTTTCCCAATAAACCCCCAGTGCGCTCTTCCAGTTTGCGTAAGAATTCCTGCTCGTCTAGTTTTTGTAAAGCTTTTGCTTGCTCGTGAGGAGCCGTCCAGACGATCTGACAGTGATTTCCCGGCAAGGGTAATACTCCCATCGGACCTGTAGGCCAAAACCGTTCAAAAGCAGTATCATTCTGAGGTGCTTCGTGTTTAATCGTAAAAGCGACACAAGATTGCCAATACTTCCAACCCCGGGTCTCGATCCCCGCCAAACTACGAATCAGCGATCGCGCTCCATCCGCGCCTACTACTAATTTTGTTTTTACCAGTCGTTTCTTGCCCTCTACCTTTACTTCGATGGCAGCCAAAGAATCTTTATACTCAACACCAATTACTTCTGCCGGACACAACCAGCTAACATCCGAACGGGTGGCGATCGCTTCCTGGAGAGCTGTTAAAACGACGTTATGTTCGGCTACGTAACCCAAAAAGTCTGTTCCTATATCCTCTCTTTCAAATTTAACAATTCCAGGATAATTGGCATCAGACAGACGTATATGACAATATTTCCCTATTTTAGGGAATATTTGTTGCCATACTCCAATTCCTGTTAAAATTTGGCTCGAAAGTAAGGAGAGCGAGTATGCTTGTCTTCTAGATGCCGCTACTTCGAGCGGTTTGGCTTCGATAACGAGCGTTTTTAATCCTGAATCTTTTAATGCACAGGCTAGAGTTGCCCCAACAATACCTCCACCGACAATAACAAGATCGCAGTCTAGGCGATCGTCAAAAAACGAAGATTGATTCTCTAGCTGCTTTAACACCATTTTTGAGATGATTTCAACAAAATACTACATAATATTTATCTTTCTTAATTAATTTTGACGCGAACTGATTTTTGGGACAAGGAAAATCTTTTAGCTATACCTAAGCCAAACTATAGTCTTGAGAATTACTGTCCGAATTCTAGCCGTGCCTGTTCGACAATTTCTGCTGTTACTTGTTCTAGGTCTGCAGCACGAGCCAATTCTTCAATTCGTTGTCGTGCTTGGGGTCTAACGAAAAAAGGAATATTTTTTAGCTTCGCTTTAGCTTCCCGAGTCCAAGGTAGGGGATCGATGAAATCAAGGTTATTCATATTGGTTTAAATCCTCCCACTTAAACCGCCCTTCAATCTCATCTTACCGAAATATTTGGGTCTAAAGCCCCGTCGTTCTACGACGGCTTTAGACAATACTAAGTAATCTGCCTAAAATTAACTTACAGCAGTTTTCAATTGTTTTATTGACCTATCCTAGACAACGAACTTACCGGGACTTGACAGTGCCATTTTACTCATCTATTGTCAGCACAGTGCCTTAAACTCAGCAGCAATGAGTTTATCATCTCCTACTCCCCTACAGCTGCAAATTGATCGCTTCATTCATGCTCCTTTAACCGAGTTTGTTTTGGTTTTGCCGATCTTAGCTTCTGTCATACTTATGGTTGCTGAGGTTGCCCTACAACAGCCTGGTTTATCTTCAGTTTTTAACCAACTTGATGGCGCGATCGCAGTTATTTTTGTGGTAGAGTTAAGCCTGCGTTACTTTGTTGCTCGTAAGAAAAATCGTTTCTTTCGCCAGTACTGGATTGACATAATTGCCGTTATTCCCTTTCTTTATACCTGCCTTTCGTATACTGCGCTTGCTGCGTTTGCTGAGGCTGCTGCGGGTTGGAATACTCCTCAATCGCAGTTTAGGAAGGATATCTTCAACGCTAGCTGCCAGTTTGAGCGTTCAATTAGGTATCTTTTTAAGTGGTTGCACGAAAGATTCCAATTGCCGGGATTAGCTAACGTCCTAATTTGTCTCCAGCGTAACGAGACAGCGAGCGCTTTTGAAGTTAATTAGTAGAAAATTTGCTATCAGTTTTAGCTAATGAATGCTTTTGACTTCGTGATTACAATTGGTTCGACCTTATTTCCTAGTAATACTTAAACTCAAATCCGCTAAAATTGACCGATTAATTACTTCTGGCAAGTCATTGAGCGTTCTGGTCTCTCCAAACTTGGGGAGCATTTTAGAACTAACTATATTTAAATTTAAAAAATAGAATGGTAGAAGCAAGAATAAAAGTGGCTGAATTTGCTGCAATAACTGGCAAACTATTAATGCATATACCATAAATTAACCATAAAAAAACACCAGTACAAAAGCACAAAAACATGCCGGAAGAAATATCTTTGGCTGATTTAGTTGTCCAGATTTTAATTACTTGTGGGAGAAAGGCAATAGTAGTTAAAGTACCTGCTAATAGCCCCAGAAAATCAATTAATTTCATGGATATTAAGAGAATGATGAATGCTGACCTGAGAGGTTAGGGGTTTAGAATAATTAAATTTCTGACCGCCAAATGCGGCACCTCCGACCTCATAAGAACCTAATACCGATGTCATGCAAGCCTTGGCGTAGTTTTGCTGCAGCTAAGGAATTTTTTTGGCGTTCGTGTAGGGCGAGCGCTTGTTTAAATGCTTCGATACTATCTTCCATATAGCCTGTTTTGTAGAGAACAACTCCCAAATTTTGATAAGCTAGGGCATAGTTAGGATCGAGCTTGACTGCCTGCTGGTAGGCAGCAATCGCCTCTTTGATTTGTCCTAAAGCTTTTAAAGTCATGGCGAGATTATAATAGCCAACAGCTAGATTAGGGTCGATTTGCAAGACAGTCTGGTATGCTTGTTGTGCTTTTAGGAAATCTCTCATCCGTTGCCATAAGTTACCTAAATTATTGTAAGCACCGATTTTAAGCATCGGTAAAATTGGCTGAGAAATAGCTTTTTCATATTGTTTTTTTGCCCGTTCGTAATCCTGTTGGCTAACATAAGCATTACCCAAACTGTAATACAACTCGAACAACACTGCAGGTTCTGCTTGATTCGACTTTAAACCCCGTTTGAGATATTTGATGCCATCCTTTTCCCGACCGATTCGCAGGTACAAAGCTCCCAATTTACTGCACACATAAGGGTCGTTGGGATGAGTTGCTGCAAATTTCTCCATTATTAATCTTGCCCTAGTGTACTTGTTGAAAGAAGCAATTTCTTCTGCTTGATAGCCATAGTGTAAAATCGCTACCTTAGTTAAATTAACTATTTGCCAATGGGGTTCTTCTTTTAATAATTGAGCAACACTATCGTCAATAAGAGCATGATAGGGACGAATAAATTTTACTTTAGGGTGACGGCGAAATAAGCGAGAAAGTTGAGAATAAGGAGATTGCACTGCCCCCACTTCTTGACGAATTAAATTGATTACTAAGTTATTTTCTCTTTCAATTACCTGTTTCAACTGAGGAACAATCTCTTCTGTCAGCACTTCATCTGCATCCAGCATCAGTACCCATTCCCCTCGAACATATTTAAGGGCTTCATTGCGGGCTGCAGCAAAGTCATCACACCAAGGAAAATGATATACTTTTGCCCCCATTTGTTCGGCAATTTTGATAGTTTTATCCGTAGACCCCGTATCCAAAACAATTATTTCATCGACAACATCTTTTACACTCACCAAACAAAGGGGTAAAGACTTTTCTTCATTTTTGACAATGGCACACAAACTTAATTTAGTCATTTGGGAATAGGGAAAAGAAAATCAATAATAGGGAATGAGCGAACTTTATACGGACATAGCATGCTACGTCCTATGGGAATTAGTCACTGATGACTGATAATTGGTAATTAAATTCAAAACCGTCCTGGGATGTTCGGAAAACTACACTACCTAAGAGATAGCATCAGCTTGCACTATAGATAGTAATAATACATAAACTGAGGCGAGGCAAACTAGCCCATATAACTCAATTCAGTGTAGATTGTATTCCCTAAAAAAGATTTTTAGTTTTGTCGTTAGATTTGGAGTAACACATAGATGGCAAAGGTTATTGGCATAGATTTAGGAACTACTAACTCGTGCGTAGCAGTTATGGAAGGGGGAAAACCTACTGTAATTGCTAACGCAGAAGGTTTTAGAACCACTCCCTCAGTTGTCGCTTATGCAAAAAATGGCGATCGCTTGGTCGGTCAAATTGCCAAGCGTCAAGCAGTAATGAATCCGGAAAACACTTACTATTCCGTCAAACGCTTCATTGGACGGAAATACAATGAAGTTACCAATGAAACCAAAGAAGTCGCCTACAAGGTTTTGCAAGATAGCAATGGTAATGTCAAGCTAGATTGCCCCGTCCAAGGAAAGCAATTTTCTCCTGAAGAAATATCTGCCCAAGTTCTCCGCAAGCTAGTTGAAGACGCAAGTAAGTATCTTGGAGAAACAGTAACTCAAGCAGTTATTACCGTACCTGCTTACTTCAACGACTCACAGCGTCAAGCTACCAAAGACGCGGGCAAAATTGCAGGGCTAGAAGTTCTACGGATTATTAACGAGCCTACTGCTGCCTCTCTTGCTTACGGTTTAGACAAGAAGAGTAATGAAACTATTCTTGTTTTTGACTTGGGTGGCGGTACCTTCGACGTTTCCATCCTAGAAGTAGGTGATGGGGTATTTGAAGTTCTCGCTACTTCTGGAGATACTCACCTAGGTGGTGACGATTTCGACAAGAAAATTGTTGACTATTTAGCAGAAGAATTTCAGAGAAATGAAGGTATCGATCTTCGCAAAGATAAGCAAGCCCTGCAACGTCTGACCGAAGCAGCAGAGAAAGCTAAAATTGAACTTTCCAGCACTACACAAACAGATATTAACCTTCCGTTTATTACCGCTACTCAAGAAGGTCCAAAACACCTGGATATGACCCTAACCAGGGCAAAATTTGAAGAACTTTGTTCCGACTTGATCGATCGCTGTGGCATTCCTGTCGAACAAGCTCTCAAGGATGCCAAGTTAGATAAAAGCGCGATCGATGAAGTGGTCTTGGTTGGTGGTTCTACCCGTATCCCCGCCGTCAAAGAATTGGTCAAACGGCTGCTTGATAAAGATCCTAACCAAGGGGTTAACCCTGATGAAGTGGTAGCAGTGGGTGCAGCTATTCAAGCTGGCGTTCTCGCTGGTGAAGTTAAAGATATTCTGTTGTTGGATGTCACTCCTCTATCTTTGGGTGTGGAAACCTTGGGTGGTGTTATGACCAAGATTATCCCCCGCAACACTACTATTCCTACCAAAAAGTCAGAAGTATTCTCTACTGCTGTCGACGGTCAAACTAATGTAGAAATTCACGTTCTCCAAGGAGAACGGGAAATGTCGAGAGACAACAAGAGTTTGGGAACTTTCCGCCTCGACGGTATTCCCCCTGCACCCCGTGGCGTTCCGCAAATTGAAGTAACTTTTGACATCGACGCTAATGGTATCTTAAACGTCACGGCAAAGGATAAAGGAACTGGTAAGGAACAGTCTATCAGTATCACTGGTGCTTCTACTCTACCCGATCGAGAAGTCGAACGGATGGTTCAAGAAGCCGAAAGATATGCGGCTGAGGATAAAGAACGTCGCGAAAAAATCGATCGTAAGAACCAAGCAGACTCTCTTGTTTACCAAGCAGACAAACAACTTAAAGATCTCGGCGATAAAGTTCCTGCGGCAGATAAAACTAAAGCAGAAGGCTTAATCAAAGACCTGAGAGATGCAGTAGCTGCTGAGGATGATGAAAAAATCAAAACTGTGATGCCAGAGTTGCAACAAACTCTCTATACCATCGGTAGCAATATTTATCAACAAGCTGGTGGCGGTGTTGATACAGAACCTCCTGGTTCTGATGGTAGTACCGGTGGTCCTGGCGCAAGTTCGGGTTCTAGGGAAGATGGCGATGACGTAATCGATGCTGAGTTCTCTGAAACCAAGTAGTCTTCATTAAGACTGAGTAGGTCAACTCATTGATTTGATTTCTCGTAGATTGTTTTAGAGTGAAAAGACACGCTTCTCTGTCAAGTGTGTCTTTTCTTTTATGCATTTATAGTCGTTCCAAGAGAAAATTAATTGGAATGACTATAGATATATAGGTATAGGCTAATCCATCTCTGCACGTTCGCTCGAGGTAAGTTTAGGCTAAGTTTTCTTTCTTCGATTGGGAAGATGAATGTAGCGTCTGGGAGGTAAATGAGCTGTTAGCTGTAGAATCGATGCTTTGCTGCCAATTAAGATCGCCTGAAGCAATAATAGTTTCTAGATCGGCGATTCGCCCTTCTAACTCCTTAAATTTGTTAGATGTTTGGCTTTTACTAGTAGATTCCTGGTTAGAGAATTTCCATACCGATGCCGTGCCGATAGTCGCCCCCGAAATTACCGTGATGGGGAGAATGACTCCACTATCGGTTGCAGCAGATAAAGGGATGCAAATCGCCAACATTCCCGTAGCATAAGCCCAAATTTTTGAAGTGACATTCAGGCGGACATCCTTGGATTTTCCTGATGGCTTTTTCGATAGATGTGCCATGGATTTTTCCTTTACATTCTATTGTCTTATTTTACCTAACTCAAATAAGGTTGCAGTAAAACTATTTTGACTATCAATTGGCTACTTCTTAAGTTAGATCTGCTCAAGCTACCTTGTAAACAAAGTTTAAAGTTGCCCAAGCATTGACATCTAAAGCATAAACATCGGCGTTAGAACCAGTAATAGTTGAAGGAACTGCACTTGCTCGGTGTAAATCTTGTAGCAAAGCCCGAGCTACTTCAAGCGGATTAATAATGTTTAATACCTGTTCTTGCACGAGCTTGAGATTTTGTTTGGTAGACAAAGCTTTTAGTGTTTGTTGAAAAGGTTGGATCGAAAAGATTAAATAAATTTCTGCTATACCCGCAGAACCAGCAATTTTCCAGTTCAAGGAATCTTCGGGTTCGGGAATAATGAGTGTTTGCTTGGGACTTAGAAGGATATCTTTAAGTTTTGGCTTATTATCAACAATTTCTTTAGCTTGAGGAACGTATAGGGTAATTGCATTACCGTCAGAATCAATACCCAGCAACAGAACATAAAGTGGGCGATCGCCATAATTAGCCAGGCGGAATCTCGCCCGAGTTCCTTTGGTTAAGATTGGAAGCTCAACTGTACCTGAAGGAGAGGAAGACTTAGCAGATAACTTATCCCATAATTCTATGGACGTGGGAGAAGAACGCAAAGTAGCTCGCCGTAGCAATGAAGAAGATTTTTTTTCTGCTGATTCGAGAGTTGCTTCTACCTTCAAACGGGAAGAGCCTTCGTTAACCGTTAGTTCAAGCCATTTAGCTGCCAGTAAAGTATTGAAATGAGGAGTTAGGCGGCTTACCGCTGCTTTAACTGCTTCGTTGCTTTTTCCTACTGTATTGGGAATGAGCGCGCCGCCTGCCGAAAACAAACCATAGCTAGCCGAAGCTGTTTCCGTTTCCTGACTTGTTTGTGAGGCATTAATCTCAGTCATGGCAGAAGAATTCTGCTTAACTTTGGCAAGAACACAATCGGCTTGATGTTCTCCTGCCGTTGTAACGGAAGATACAGCAGCAATATTAGCAAAAGCACTGGTAGCATCTACTCGTTCAATTCTTGCCAAGTTGCTATCTAGAGCGACACTCAAGCCTAGATCGCAAGACAAGACGCGAATAAACTCCTGCAACAATTGTCCTACTTCTATGTTTTCAGTCGGAGGGAGCATACCTACCAGTTGGGCTTTAGCGGTTAACCCGTCTCGCGAACGAATTTGCAGCCAAACATCTTTTTTTATCGCTGCAACTGGGGGAAAGGTAGAGGAAGATTCTGTCGATTGAGTGGCAAAAACTAAAGTTAAACAAGAATTAACACCATAATTATCCAATACCTTAATGGGCAATCCCATAAGTTTTGCAGTTAGAGAGCTGTTGTTTTCTACTTCCGTGACGACCCCTTCTGCTCCTGTAGAATTAGAGGGAATTAGATAATAGGTCAATAGAGGCTTAGTCGCACCAATTTGGCTCGGTCTTTGCTGTTGACCCATGAAGTGCTCCACGGTTTCGGTGGCTCTTTGTAATGCTATCTGTATTTTGCTGGCAGGCGTTGCTTGCCAGAGGTACTGAGTCAGCGCGTAGGTAAATAAACCAGCACTAAAACCCTGCCATTGTGCTTCAGCAGCTTCTTGATTTTTACCTGCGGCTAGGAGAATGATACCTGGATTGGCTTTCGTAGAGGATTTAGAGGCTATGCGCCTCTTTAATCGTTCCCGAAAGGCTAATTCTTCAGGGTTAGGACGTTCGGCAATTCTAGAGAAGGAACGCACGTGTAGATTGCCCCGCAACAATTGCTTTGCTTTGCCAAAGCTGGTATCTAGTACCACAGTCAATTTATTAGTAGAGAGCGATCGCCCCAACCAGAACAGAGTTTCTGCCAGTAAATCATTGGCTGCAGGCATTCCTTTGGTTGGTAAAATTCCATCCGTAGGCACTAAACTATCTACTAATTGGTAGGGGGTCTGAACTGCTTCGTCTTGGGAAGATATAGGTATTTTTACTTGACTGCCGTAACCGCTATAGTGAAATACCACTACATCATCTGCTTGAGCTTGCTCGCTCAAATGTTCGACGAATGCCGTCTCAATATTTTCTCTGGTTGCTTGTCGGTCGGTTAAGGTGAGAATATCTTTTGGATGAAAACCAAAGCGAGCAATAAGTAGTTCCTTTTGCAGTTCTACATCAGTAACGCAACCACTCAAAGCTCGATCTTGAGGATATTCATTAATGCCTACCAACAGAGCCAGCTTCCGCTTGGTAGGTTGTGCCAAAACTTGCAGATAAGGCTTAATTCCTGTTTCTCCAATGCCTAGAGTTAACAGAGCCAATCCCACCTGTTGCAAAAAAGTACGTCGCTCGATTCCCATATCAGCTATTAGCTTTCCAGTATCAGCTATCAGCCTACCAGTAATAGTCGTTAGTTGTCGGACAATTGTCAAAAAAAGGTTATCTCTTTAAAATTTGCCCTATGTAATTAAGAATTGACCTTGATAACTTGTAACTGCTCGCTGTTATAAGGGCAAACGGTCGTTTGCCAGGAGACCCAATCCCCGTGCTGTCACTTGAAGAGGAGAGCGTGGGGTGTTCTCCCAGGGTCCGTACTTAGTTGACCGCCTCCTTATAATGGAGCGAGATTAACTCGCCTCCCAGGACGTGCCTCGCTGTTCGCTTAATAACTGTTAAGCATGATGACCATTGCTGGGAGTTTCTGAAGACTCGGTAGAGTTTTTTTCTTCAGCAGTAGGTTGATGCTTATTAGCTTGAGAGTTAAAAAGCTCTTGTTGCTTGAGTTTAGTTTGATAAGACCGAGAAATGGGTTTGAGCCAAGATATACGAGAAGGAATAGGAGTGCGAACGGGTTTAAGTCCTTGGAATACTTCCGATAGCTGTAATCCTTCTAGGGGCTTAGTTTCTTTAAGCTTGTGCCACACGGAACGAGACATGAGAAGAGTCTGTTCAATGCGCTCGGCTCCTAATTTTTCTAAATATTCTTCTCTTTCTGATTGATAATCAGCAGAAGCTAGCTCTAGTGCTTGCGGCTGATACTCCTGCATGATATGCGCCATCTGTACCATCAATTGATGATATAACCAAGTATAAGCAGGATGAACTGTCAGCTTTGCCCGATCGAGACGAGAGCGATTTTGATGTAGTTCTAACTGAAAATAGCCGATCGCTGCTTTGCGTTGAGGTTCAAACACATAACCCTCAACTGTTTCTGCGCGTTTGAGCCATTGTTGACATTTAGCAAGTACTGTTTGCCATAAACTAGTTTTAAAATCTTTGATGTGGCGGTCGAATACTTGACGCAACAGAGGCGGCATCGAAACGCAATCCAATTGATAGAGGAGTTGGGCATCGGCATTGCTAACGGGTAAGAGATTGGGTAAATCTGGCTGTTGTTCGGCTAATTGAGTTAGAAGTTCTGGAGCGATCGCCCAATAGGTCATTTGCGCCAAAGGTTGAAAGCCATTTTCTCGATACAGTGCCAGATTGTCTTTTTCGTTAATATTGACTTCTAATACCCAAGTCCGTGCCTCCCAAATATTTTCTAAACAATAACGCAGTAGCTGCGAGCCAATTTCTTTTCTGCTCTTTAGCGACTCTAATTGAGAAACATTGGTATTCAGAAGTATCCGTTCTACCCGCCACGTACTGCGACTACTGTTAAAAGGAGATACCTGAATCAAACCGAGAATTTGCCTTTGATATTCAGCAACATAAATTCGCCAACCTGCTCGATAAGGAAAAGGAAGGAAATTTAACAATTTGCCCAGTCCGTGCCAAGGGCGAGCTCGTTGTATATCTCGACTAGGGGCTACTGAATATTTGACATTCTCAGCTTCACAGCGTTCTGCCGCTAAGGCTTTAATCGCCTCTAAATCTCGATATTGAAGAGGACGAACGATCGGTTTGGGAGTATCGGATACAGATGAAGTCATTGTTATTTTTTGCTGGCTAATCTACTCGTTCCAATTGCCAAAGAATTTGATTGCCTTCTCGCCTAACTCTAGAGACAACCCAATTGCGCCATGACCAATGGTCTCCTCTGCTAGTGACTGCACTGGCATTAATATCCATTAAGTCAGCCAATTCAGAACTACTAATTAAATAACCCTTACTTGCTATTTCATCAGCAATTCTTAAAGTATCGATTAGATTTCTCAAGTTAGTGACTCTTTCTTCACTCGATACTTGTAATTCTTCCATTGCATTGTTAGACAGTTCCATTATTTGTAAGCTAATGTCTAGATTTTTTTGTAATGTTATTTAGATAAACTATCTTTTTAGGTTAGAGTCAATCTGACAACTATGTTACCGTCATCTTAGCTAATTTTACTGAGATTTATCTGCCAATAATTTAATATATCTCGAACGTGCTTGTTGAAAGTCTGGTTTAATTTCTAGGGCTTTTTCATAACTAGCAACTGACTCATCAAAACGTTGTAATTTTTCTAAAGCACAGCCCCGCTTGTACCAAAATTGACAATCTCCGGGTATGATTTCGATTGCTTTGTCCCAACTAGCAATTGCTTCTGACCATTTTTTTAGTTGGTATAAGGCATGGGCGCGATCGTTCCATGCTTGGTAGTTTTTTGGATTAATAGCTAATGCTCTGTCAAAAGACTCGATCGCTTCTTCATATTGTTCGATACGACCGAGAGCACTACCCCGATTATGCCAAGCTTCACAAATGTGAGGATTCAATTTTAGTACTCGTTCCCAACTTTCTATAGCTCCTTCGAAATTGCCGGAACTAGCTTGCTTGAGTCCGAGATTAAACCAACCTTCTACTAATTCTAGATTATTAAGTTCTATTTCTTCTTTTATTTCTGTTGCAGGTAAGTCCGTTGTTTGAAGCTTAGAATGAGAAACGGAAGGGTCTGAAAAAACCAATTGATGGGTAGCTGGCGATTGGTTTTGGCTTAATTTTTTTTCTTTCTCCTTAAGGAGAAACTGGGTGGTTATTGCTGAGTGAGAAAAATGACTAGTGGCTTGCTGTGTCGTAATTTCCTGTTGACCCGAAGTGTCTTCTTTTTCTTCGGGAAAAGATTCGGATACTGTTTGTGGGGAGAAGAATTTGATGCTTAATTGATTGGGTGCAATTTCGTCAGTTTGGAGCAACGAGTCTCCTTTTTCCTCTTCTCGCAAGGAGTCCCTGGCTGTTTCTGTCGAAGAAAATTGGATAATTATTTGGTTAGTCGCAATCTCGTCAGTTTGAATGAATGTATCTTCTGTATCTTTTTCTAAAAAAGATTCGCTGACTGTTTCTGTCGAGGAGAAATTAGTTGCCGTTTGTGCCTCCGATAAAGCGTAATCAGATAAAGCTTCTGTTTCGCTAATTGCTTCGGCAGCTATTTCTAAATCGGGTCCTTCGTATTCCCAGACTAAATCGAGGGTGTTTCCATAGAATAATTGTCGTCCAATATGGTAAGCTGTCACCCCAATTTGCTGTACTGAAGGAGTAGACTCAGTTAGTTGTCCCAAACGCATCATTCTTGCGCCAAGTTGTTGCTCATGGGGATGAGAAAAGGTTAATATTTTTGTACTAAAGCGTTCGAGCCAAGCTACCCATTGTTGTGGCTGACCGCGATCGCCTAGTTGCTGAAAAAATTTAGCAATTCTGGGAGAATGCCAGCCATGAGCTACACCTTCTAGTAATTGACTAAATAAGAATTCGTAGTCGGCATCTGTTAGCGGTGGAACAGAGGAAGAAGATGCTTCCTGTTCTCGAGCGGATAAATGATGATTAGCTTGAGCAGAATTTACGGTTGACTGTTTGCCAAACCCCTGCTGTAATTGCCTCAGCATGAACTCAATCCCTTTTACATTTACTTGATTTTCAGTGGCAAGATGGATTTAGTCGAGCGAATCTTGCTTAATTGTAATGGCTGAAATTGCTCTTACCCAGCCCATAATTACTGAGCTTCACCTCTAATATGTCTTACGAACCCCTCCATCACAAGTATCGACCTCAAACTTTTGCCGATTTAGTCGGTCAAGAGGCGATCGCCACTACTTTGATTAATGCCATCAAGCGGGAAAAAATTGCTCCTGCCTATTTATTTACAGGTCCTAGAGGGACGGGGAAGACATCTAGCGCACGCATTTTAGCTAAATCTCTTAATTGTCTGGAGAACGATCGACCAACACCTAATCCTTGTGGTAAGTGTGAAGTTTGTCAGGCGATCGCCCGCGGTACGGCATTAGACACGATCGAAATTGATGCAGCAAGTAATACGGGAGTAGATAACATCCGTGAAATTATCGAAAGATCGCGGTTTGCTCCCGTTCAATGTCGCTATAAGGTTTATGTCATTGACGAGTGTCACATGCTCAGTACGGCTGCCTTCAATGCCTTGCTAAAAACTCTAGAAGAACCACCCGAGGGAGTTATCTTTGTACTGGCAACTACTGACCCGCAACGGGTACTCTCAACTATTATATCTCGTTGTCAAAGGTTTGATTTTCGTCGCATTCCCTTGGAATCGATGGTTTCTCATCTCAAGTATATTGCTACTGAAGAGAAACTTGATATTACAGAGGAAGCGATCGCTTTGGTAGCGCAAATAGCTAATGGGGGTTTGCGAGATGCAGAAAGTTTATTGGATCAGTTAAGCCTTTTCCCAGATACAGTTACGGTAGAGCACGTTTGGGATTTGGTAGGAGCAGTTCCCGAGCAAGATTTATTGGCACTATTGAGGGCGATCGCGGCAAACAATCCAGAAACAGTTCTCCAACAATGTCGTCATCTGCTCGATCGCGGCAGAGAACCAATCGTAGTGTTACAAAACCTGGCTAACTTTTATCTTCATCTGCTGATTGCTAAAACTGCGCCTCATCGTCCCGATTTAGTAGCAGTAACCGAGACTACTTGGCAAGAGTTGTGTGTAGAAGCGCAACAATGGGATATTGCTCTAATTCTGGGGGGACAACAACAGCTTAAAGAAGCAGAAACTCAACTGAAAAATACAACTCAACCCCGTCTTTGGTTAGAAGTAACTCTACTAGGATTATTGTCTGGTGCTAGGTTAGTTCAGCCATCTACTTCTTCTGCAACGGAAAACAATTCCCTTTCCCCAATATTGTCGGAACGAAAGATAACCCCAGTCCGCCATACTTCATCGGACAATGGGGAAAAAAGCGCAGATTCGGTCAAACCTGCTGCTGTATCCACTTCCGTCAATAGTCAACCAACACCTCAGCAGAATAAATCTCCCTCCCCACAACCGACATCAGCACCAGCGCAATTAGCTGTAGCATCAGGAGCAAATAGCGCCATTGCTTCTTCTTCACCCATACAAGCAGAGGAACCACAAAGCGTTGCGGCAGCACCCGCTTTGCGGGATCGCTCCTATGAAGAACTGTGGGAGAAGGTAATCGAGCATCTTCATCCACCGACGACTCAAGCCTTACTACGTCAACAATGTCATCTCATTAGCTTAAAAAACTCTCTGGCTTTGGTTGGAATTAGTTCTCCTCAATTACTCAGACTTCATCAGAGAAAAGTACCCAATATCGAAGCTGCTTTTGCCGCAGTTTGTCAGAGAAAAATTCAAGTCAAGCTAGAAGTAGCAACAATTAAGTCACAGACTACGAGTAAAGATTCACAAAGAACCCAACTAGAAAAATCTTTGCCTTCACCCATAGAGGAAGAAGAGCGATCGCGCCAGCCAGTAACTGATTCTTCTAATCAGGAAAATGATTCTGAAAGAGAGATTTTAGTAGAAAAAGAAGATGAAAATAGTGATTTGTCTCAACTCGAATCTCCTGATTCCGTTCCTCCAGCTATAGTTGTTGAGGAAATAACGCCGAACAAAAGTTTAGGCGGTGCGGCAGCACCCACTTTGCGGGATCGTCTACCTAATACTTATTCTGAAGAAGACTTGTACAAAGCAGTAGAAATGTTGGCAAAAAATTTTGAGGGAGAAATTGTCGCCATGACAGGTTTAACTGATGAGGAAGAGGAAGTAAACAACTCAACGGTAACAGAACTAGATCCAAACTCCCAAGACTCCGAATTACCAGATTTATCGATGGAGACACATCCCAAAACAGTTATTCGCGGCAGACCCGATCCAAATGATTATACTGATGAAGATGATATTCCTTTTGTGCGACCTGTGAGCCTCAGAACTACTGAAATCGATCTTCAAGACTGTTGGGAATCGGCGGCAAATAGACCTGGGATATGGCTACATGGCAGTATAGCAATACTATTTGAGTTATGAATTTATAGTTATTTCAAATAATTTCCTCGTAGTATGTCAAACAGGAAATAGGGAACAGGAAATAGCAAGGCTTACGGTTTCTATTTGGAACGACTATATTAAGAAGAAGTCAGGAGAATATTTATTCTGATTACTAAATTATTTCTCCTTATTGATTGGTGGAGATGAGGGGTTGAGTATTAAGCGTTAAATTTTTCTGCTCGGGGGATTAATATTGTATCTACGTCTAGATCGCTCATTATTATTGTGTCTTTACTGTTTCCCAAATTAGTATTATCGTATTCTTGCTTTTTAGGATTGCAGTAGTGCGAATCAGGAATATCTGAATTAGAAAAAATATGATTATAAATAATTTTAATATTTTCACCTATAGTAATTACATCTTCGGACACCAGGCGATGTAGCGATTTTTTTTGTCCGTTAATAAAGATGCCGTTACGACTTCTTTTATTTTTGCCCATACCATCAATTACCCAATAGGCATAGTTACTTTGTTCGGGACAATTTTTATATTCTAGCCAGGCAATGGTAGCGTGGTGGCGAGAAACCATTTTGTCAGCTAAAACCAGAGAATTACTAGGATGACGGCCAATCGAAAAGACATTAGATTTAAGAGCAATTGCTCTTTTAGATTCTAAAGATTCTACAATCAAGATATGCTTGCCTTGTGATGACTTAGCTTTATCGAATTGAGCAAGAGACAATTTTTTATTAGCCATTTTATGAATCGGTATATTTACATAGTTGTTTTAATTTTTAAACAAATAAATAATAAACATAATCTATTTTATATAGATAAAAATAGTAGTTATAGCAAGGCATTTTGGCAAAATTATAACTACTAAAGTAAGAGGCTGACTCCGCCCCTTCAAAAGATTAAATAAAATAGTAAATTTTTCCATTAATAAATCTTTACCTAATAAAAGTGAATCAAATCTCCCTCGCAATGGCATCAGTAAAATTATTGAATTTAGGCGATCGCAACTAACCAGGGAGTAATGGTTCGGCACGAGCAGAAAACCCAGCTTGGTTGAGAGAAATAACTGCGGCTCGTTCGTCTTGAACCCAAAACTTTGGTCCAAAGCGGATAAATTGACGCTGTTTTCCTTTACCGATAGTAGCGATTACAGGGATTTTGGTTTGATTTTTACTGCCCGATTGTTCTTGTAGTATTCCTTTGAGATTACTGTTAACCGCTCTATCTAGTGCTTGCTCTGGGGTAATTTCTAACATAATCATTTTTACTTGTTCTACAGCTTCGGCATCTTCAATAATTAGCTGTAGTTGTTCTTCCCGCCGTTCTACTTTTCCCCAAACGATCAGGCGTGCATTTTCTGTAATTAAAGATTCAATGCGTTCATAGGTATTGGGAAAAATTATTCCTTCTGCTTCTCCCGTAATATCTTCCATTTGGATAAATGCCATGGGAGTGCCTTTTTTGGTGATAATTTTTTTGACTTCGTTCAACATTACCACCGCACTAATTCTTGTTTTGGATTTTTGTGCAAATAATTGATTGAGGTTGATAGGGGAGAGAATCCGCGCCGCTTGTCGAACACAGTTAAGGGGATGTTCGGAAACATAGAAACCCAGATTTTCTTTTTCTAGTTTGAGTTTTTCTTGAAGGGGATAATCTTCAACTGGGGGCGAACTAGGTGCTTGTTCAAAAGCTTCGCTATCATTATTCTGTTGTTCGGTATTTGAGCTAGTGCTTCCGAGGAGATCGAATAAATTCATTTGCCCCATTTCTCGCTCTTTAGCCCGATTTTGTGCCCAGGGAATAACTACGTCGAGGTCATTTATTAACTGCCGACGATTTGATTGAAGAGAATCGAAAGCACCGCAGAGAATTAATGTTTCTAACGCACGACGATTGACTAAGCGTAATTCAACGCGATCGCAAAAATCGGCTAGGGATTCAAATTTACCCCCCGCTTTTTCTCTAGCTTGAAGAATATTTTCAATTGCCCCTTGCCCTAAATTTTTGACTGCCGATAAACCAAACAGGATCTTGTCTTTTTGGGGAGTAAAGTCTTCTTCAGAACGATTGAGATCGGGAGGCTGGACTACTATGCCCATTCTTTGACAATTTTCCCGATATTTTTCTATTTTGTCGCGATCGCCACTGCTGGCAGTTAGCAACGCGGTCATGTATTCTACGGGATAGTTGGCTTTGAGATAGGCAGTTTGATAGGTAACGTAGGCGTAAGCAGTAGAGTGAGATTTGTTGAAACAGTTGGAAGCGATCGAGCTATTGGCTAGTAAAAAGTTATGATCTTTAGCCACGCCAATATCGTAGACGGACTGCTTGCCTAAAGATTTGCGACTGACAATTTTAACCATGTTTTAATAATTAAAAATTCAAAATTAAAAAGGCAAAAAAATAATAGTTAAGTACTTTTATACGAATAATTTCTTCCCTTCTTCAATTAGTTGGTGCCAAACTCCTTCTGGCTGCCAAATTTGATTCATCGGGTATTGAGCTTGTTCTTCTGATAATTGTAGAACGTGCTTTTGATATAAATACATAAAGCAAGAAACTCTCATGTTAAGAGCGCAATGTACCCAGACTGGGCGGTTGCCAAAAGCCTTCATCACGGCAAAAAATAGCTTAACATCTTCCAGACGAGGTGCTTTCCAAACTACGGGTAAGTGAAAGTATGCCATACCCAAACTTGTAACGAGCGAGCCTTCATCTGCCAAAGCTTTATCTGAAGAAGGTAAAGCCAAATTCACTACAGCTTGATATCCTGCTGTAGCGATCGCACCAAATTGTTCTTTGGTTGGTTGTCCGGAGGTAGCAATCTTATCGCTTACTCGATAGTAATTGATAATTTCTTCTAGACGAGACATCTGTTCAAATCCTCAAGATTTTTCTATGTAGCAGTCTAGCGATTGACTACAATATATCGCTTCTCTGACTTTCGGAAAAATCAACAAATTTGCGTAATTTCAGCCACGAACAGAGCGAGGTTTTACTCCACTCTGACAGATTCCGACAGAAGAGGAATATTAGGGGAAAATTTTATATTTTCTTGTGTATTTATTTAGCAAAATAACTAAATAGTTATATAATATAAATTAAAAAGTGTAAATTTCCTCTCACAACAGACCTAGAGTGAACGAGGCATATAAATAAATGAATCACTTCAATCTCTGCAATGTAGTTGTCCAAAAACATTAAGACGGCAGAGTTGAGGTGTCAGCAGTAGACTCCTCGATGATGCTTCTTACCATACATAATCCGAAATATTGAATTTAAGGAGAAAATTACCATGTTTAACAATTTAGGTACAATCGATCGCCTTATCCGTTTGATTTTAGGCAGTGTATTAGCTTATTTCGGTTTATTGGTTTATAGTGGTTCGGCTTTAGGTATTAGTTTGACTATTGGTGCTGTTGTCTTAGTCATTAGTGCTTTAGCTGGTTCTTGCCTACTCTACGGCTTGTTCGGCATCAATACTCGAAAACAAGGGGAGATAAAGGGATAAGGAGGTCGTTACGCGCACTTTGCTACGCTGCGCCTACGGCGGACGGCGGGGGGAGAAATATTTAGGAACATCCCCTCTGCACCCTATTACCTACTTACTTAAAACACACCAATAACAAACTTTAAGGAGGTGAAAACCCATGGAAGAAAGTCTTTCCTTTGAAGCTCCCTCAATGTCGCGGCGACAGTTACTTAATTTTATCACTGGGGCTGTCGTTGCTGCTACGGCTAGTGCAGCTATTTATCCTGCTGCCAAATTCTTCATCCCACCCTCAGAAGTCAGCGAAGATGGCTCGATACTTGCAAAAGATATTAAAGGTAATCTCATTCCTGCCAGCCAAATTTTAGCAGAACCTCCTGGAACTCGCGCTTTAATCGCGGGATTAGCTGGAGAACCAACTTATCTCACCGTTAGAGAAGACGGTACTTTACACCCTTGGGGAATTGTTGATAACTGTACCCATTTAGGTTGTACCTTTCCTTGGAATCCCAATGATAATCAATTTCAATGTCCCTGTCACGGTTCTCGCTATGACCCTGACGGGAGAGTGGTACGCGGTCCCGCGCCTCTTCCTTTGCAACTCGTTCACATTAACGTTGAAGGGGACTACATTCGGATTTCTCCCTGGACAGAAACCGATCCTCGTACCGAAAAAAAACCTTGGTGGACGTAATCTCTTCTTGACGAGGGACAAAAGGCATTTTGAGTTCATGTTAATAATGTAGATGCGATCTCGCTTTGCGATCCCGCACGGGTGCTGCCGCACCGCGCAGTCCCTTGCTGGGAGCGAGATCGCCAATAACCTGCTTGAACAAGGGCGGAAATCGCCAAAATTCCAAACGTTATGAAACCTTTAGTTGTTAATGTTTCTCCTCAAGAATTTGTTGAATTATCCAATCCACCTTTGTTGATTGATGTTCGCTCGCAATTGGAGTATGCCATGTTTCATGCTCCTGATGCTATCAATCTTAGTCTTCCTCGCATTCTGCTGGGAGGCATTCCCTGGCTGCGCCGTTGGGTTTTACCTGAGTGGTTTCAAGATTTATCTTCTGCTCGAGCGATCGCCGTTATTTGTTTAACCGCCCACCGCAGCCCTATTGCTGCCAAGCAACTTATTAAGGCTGGCTTTACCAAAGTTTATAACATTACTGGTGGGATGAGGGAATGGCAACGACTCGGACTTCCTATTAAATCCTGACTGTAATTTTAGTGAGATAATTTATTGACATCCTCCCGCCGCTAAATCAGAGATTGTAGCGGGGGATTCCTAAGACTCACGACTTAGGTTTCTGCTTCCTTCCCTTACGAGGATTTCGCCACTGGCTTCTAACACTATGGTTATCAGCTCT
>JADEWQ010000219.1 GCA_015207585.1 Pleurocapsales cyanobacterium LEGE 06147
TGACTTCTTGGGGATGTTGCTCTATATATTTCCAGGTGTAATTACTCATTTATTTTGGCTTGTTTGACCAATTTATGCTTGATTTACTTTTTTAATTTTATTTATAATTGTATTTTGGAGATGTCTACATGAGGCAAATAAAATAATTACAGTTCACAACTTACCAATCCTGCCAGCATTCCTCTAAAGAAACATCCGAAGAACATTACTGTTTAGGTTTCATCTAAATTTGATGACAAAACATCCCGCAATTCTGCAATTGTATTTGCCACTATAATGCTGCGTAAAATTTCTTTCAAACTCTCTAAATCGGAAACTTGGGTGATTTGGGACATTATTTCCAAACCGTCACTCCCAAATTTAGCCTCTAAACTCATTTCGATGTTAGATAAAATTTCCTCTCGCCATCCGCGTTCTACTCCACGCTGCTCAATTTCTTGATACCAAGGGGACTCACGTAACACAGCCATATCCCACCTCATAATCTCTTGAACTAACGTACTCTCCAGCACAAAGGTAGCAAAAAATGCCAGTACTGTCTCTAATTGATTTAAGGCACACAAACGATTCCTAATCCTGCCATTTGTCGAATATGTCGATCGAACGAAACGATCTCAGAAACCCCCAAACGTTTAGCTATTACTAACAATGAACAATCCGTATAGCTCCACAACTTATCATCGTAACGACAAAAAATTTCCCATGTGGCAAGATCATCTGCTTCTGACAACGCAATATAAATATGTTCTTCTCGTAGTACATGACCAATTTCAATAGAGGCTTGTATTGAAACCCTAAGCCTCATCCAGGTCACAGTTTCATCAAACACCGATGACAAAATTATCCACTGAATGTTTGGATGCTCTAAAACATAATTTTTGACTGCAAGGTGATGTTTTTCTGACTGAACAAAAAATGCAATTAGCGCAGAGGTATCTAACAAAACCTGAGCCATTAGAACCCCTGATAGAGAACATCATCAACCTGTTCAGCATAATTGGTCATCTCTGTGACATCTGTATTTTCAGACAATAAATTTCTCGATGTAGTGTCGCAAACAGTAAAGTGTCCGCACAGTTGCCATGTACGAGTTTCCGTAATACTTTTTGATACTAGACTATTTGCCAAATACTGAGTTAATGCCTCGAGTAAAACTTCCTCAATGGAATACCCCGTAGATTTGACCTGAGCGATCAATTCGTCAGGAATATTAATGGTTAACTTCGTCATTTCTAATCATTCTCCACGCTATCTGTTTAACTTTTATCTTCTTAATGCACAAAAATCATAGCTGTTTTAACTGAATTATAATGACATCTTCTTCTATTTCTAAACAACATCCACTCCTACGGTTATTACGCTACGCCAAAAACTACCGCCCTCAAGTGTGGACTGCGGCAACTTTTACTGTACTCAATACAATCTTTGACCTCGCACCATCTTATTTAATCGGGGCAAATCAGGAAATCGATACTTAATTTGCTCTGGGAGCGAGCCTTCGCGATAAGATTATTGAAAATTAATATCATTAATCTACCAGCATCTATCCAATTATGACCATCACTTTGACCGTGAAAGAGATGTGGGAACTGGAGGTGGAAGCGAACTACAACAGCTCTCAACAACCCGAACGAGAGTCATTGGAAACTCTCCGTGAAATGCCCGAGCGATTGGGTAAAGGATATGCGCGGGAGATTGAAATGCATCCTCATCTTGAGCTTGAGATTTTTGACTGGGAATATTACGATGATGTGTTATTGAAAATTCCTGAATGGGATCACCCACTGCAATTTTTTGTCCTCCTTTCCGGCAAAATTAGAGACGAATACGGGGGACAGGTAGGGGAAGGATACACCTGCATTTCCGGTAGCGGTGTTCAACGTGAAATGACTGTGGAGCATGTCAAATCTAGATATGTAGGCGTTGACATCTATCTGACTCCCGACTGGCTAGCAACTTTTTTCCCTGATGAAGCTGGAGAAATTCCTCAACAGTTGCGTTTTTTAGCTAAGGGTAATGATTGGCAGACTTTGCTTTACCTGGAAACTACCACTGCTATTGAGGGAGTAGCACAGCAAATTATCAACTGTCCCTATCAAGGAACTACAAAGCAGATGTATTTGCAGGCGAAGGTGTTGGAACTAATAACGTTACAATTAGCTCCCATCTTATCTGCTCGGGATGGATTACAATCATCGCCACGACTCAAACAAGAAACCATTGCTCGGATTCATTACGCTAGAGAAATTTTACTCTCTCGTTTGGAGAATCCCCCGTCATTATTAGAATTGGCGCAAATCGTCGGGGTGAGCGATCGCACTTTGAGGCGTGGATTTCAAGAATTATTTGGTACTACGGTGTTTAGTTATCTCACGAGTAAACGGATGGAGAAAGCCAACCAACTTTTGCGCTCTGGTAAACTGAGTGTTGCTGAAGTTGCTAATATAAGTGGTTATTCCCAACAAGGACACTTTGCTGCTGCTTTTAAAAGAAAATTTGGCATTACACCCAGAGAATGCTTGTTAGGGAAAAAGAATATTTTGGGAGCATAATGCCCAAGTTTAGCTGTGCTGCTCAAGTCGTTTGGCAATCCATACTTTGATTATTGATTGTCGGGTTACGCCTATTCGTGCAGCTTCTCGGTCAAGTGCTTCAATCATCCATGTGGGAAAATCAACGTTTACTCGTCGTTGTTCATAACCCGGACGACGAATCGTGTTCATATCCAGGTAAGCAGTAATATTCTCGCCTGCATCAAATTTTTGATCAAATTCTTCAGCCTTCATATAGTTTTACCTCTTTATCAACTGAAATCACAGACGATCTCATTGATGTGCTTGTAACCAAGCTTGTAAATCAGCCATACTGGTAAAATCCAGCAACGCTTCACCCAAATTTTCTAATTGTTCTAAAGGTAGAGTTTCAATGCGCTGACGTACTGGTTGAGGTAATTCTCCTACTCGTCGGGTTAGTAAACGTAGAACGAGCGAGCGCTCTCCTTCTTCTCGTCCCTGTTCTCGTCCCTGTTCTCGTCCGCGTTGTTCTCCTTCTTGAAAGATTTCCTGATAGATGACTGAATCGCGCATAATCCCCTCCCGGAATAATTGTCGAATTAAGTCTTTCCTATATTTTAAGCCCGCTAAGATTTGCGTATAAGCAGAAATTTCTCCCCGTTTGTTCGCAGCAACTTGATTCACTTTTTCCACAACTTGTTGCAATAAAATTGCTGGATGATTGGTTGCAGCTAGTGGTGCTAATGGTAACAACGCTTCATCCTTGAGGAATATTTCCGGGTTTTCCTCCCACATCCGCATTACCCGATATTCGTGACGGGTAGTTTCTAGGTTGAAGGATGTTTCGATGACTGTTTCTGGTGTTGGGGGAAGCAATAGAACAACAACTTGAGTGATTGGTAGACGATATAACCGATACAACCGCACCCAGTAATCAAGCATTCGCAGAGGTAGTGGTGGTGTAGATTAGATTTCTTGCATAACTCATAAGATATTAATCTTAAATAAAAATGAGTTAATTGGTATTCATGAGATATAGTGAAGCACAAAATTTGACCAGAAGTGACTTTAAAAGAACTTAGGGAGTACAT
>JADEWQ010000043.1 GCA_015207585.1 Pleurocapsales cyanobacterium LEGE 06147
ATGCTGAAATGACCTTCCAGAACTTTTGTTGTTACCTATAAGCTCAATTTAAGTCATTTAGCGACACTAAATTTCTCATAGATCGCGATCGCTTTTCTTGGATTTGTTAAGTTCGTCAGCAGTATCAGCTACTGCACTACTCGAGCAACTAGCAGTAACCAAAAAGCCTGTTTTCAAAGCTATTGAGTAAGATTTATTTTAGTTTCTTTACTCCTGTACGAACGTTCCCTGTCACCGTAGGCGCAGCGCAGCGAACGTCCCTACTGATTCCTGACTCCTTCTTAGTAAAATCTCATCCTCACAGGTTTCTCAAGTTATTTGCATACCTTAAGACTGAAAGAAAAAAATGGTTAAGTAAGTTGGTAAGAATAAACCAAACTATGTTGCGAAATATAAACAAGCTTGAAATCTTTACCAATGAATGATGACTAATGACAAATGACGACCTACTTAAAGGCATCTAATCTGACTAATTATTTTAGACATTAGATAGAACTGCAAATGGGAGGAAAGACAAATGAAAGCCTCAGAAGTCATGACTAAAGATCTAGTCACTATTCGCAGTTCGGCTACTATTGCTCAAGCAACTCAACTGATGAAGGAGAAAAATATCAGTGCTTTAATTGTCGATCGCTTTGACGACGAAGATGCCTACGGTATTATTACAGAAACCGATATCGTTCAAAAAGTAGTCGCTTTTGGGAATAATCCCGAGCAAGTTCGCGTCTACGAAGTCATGAGTAAGCCTTGTATTGTAATCAATCCAGAGCTTGCAATCGAATATGTAGCCAGATTATTTACCACTTATGGTATTCGTCGAGCACCTATTATCAAAGATAAATTGCTAGGTATTATCTCCGTAACCGATATCCTTACCAAAAGTAATTTTATCGAGCAACCCCGAGAAATTTTGCTAGAAGAAAAAATCCAAGCTGCGATCGAACAGGCTCGCGCTCTTTGTAAGCAAGAAGGTGTTACAGCAAGAGATTGTGCTGCTGCTTGGCATATCGTTGAGGAATTGCAAGCAGCAGCAGCCTATCAGCGAGCAGAAAAATTGCCCAAAACTGCCTTCGAAGAATATCAGGAAGAAAATCCAGAGCTACTATATGACGCTTGGTGTAGTGGATAGGAAAGC
Source organism: Pleurocapsales cyanobacterium LEGE 06147 (assembly GCA_015207585.1). GTDB lineage: Bacteria > Cyanobacteriota > Cyanobacteriia > Cyanobacteriales > Xenococcaceae > LEGE-06147. Next base: position 1,136 of record JADEWQ010000043.1, read on the forward strand.
AAGACTGAGTTCTTGAGTCAAATCAAAAACGGATCGCGATCGATAGACAGCTTGCGATCGCACAATAATACAATAGTATTATAGCAATCCTATTTGAATTGTAAATTTATTGGTGGAGCTAAAATTTTAGGTATTAGTTTCTTTACTTCTGACTCCTGGCTTCTGACTCCTGACTCCTGACTCCTGATTAATGTTTACTTATCTCAAACCCAATTTAGTAACTGTTAATTATCAAAAACATTTTCGTTTTGACGGACAAATATATCCCTCAGTAACAACAATTTTAAGTGCGACTAAACCACAAGAAGCTCAACAAGCCCTGAAGCGATGGCGTAAAAGAATCGGGGAAAAACAAGCGCAACAGATAGTAGCTAATGCTTGTCGTCGCGGTATTTCTATTCATTCTGCTATCAAAAATTTTTTGCTCGAGCAAGAATTACCAGAAGAGATAGAATCTAACGAATATTGGCAATCGATTAAACCAGTTTTAAAGCAAGTCGAGCGAGTTCATTTAATTGAATCTGCTGTCTATAACTCAAAGCAGAAATATGCTGGCATTTTTGACTGTCTGGGAGAATGGGAAGGGCAGCTTTGCTTGTTTGATTGGAAAACAGCGTCAAAACCCAAAAGACTAGAATGGATTGCCGATTACTGTCTCCAAGTTACGGCTTATATTGCTGCTATTAATAATTTGTATGAGGTTAAGATCGCTCAAGGAATAGTAGCAGTTGCCCTAAGCGATCGCCCGGCACAAATTTTTCACTTAGATGCAGATTACTTGCTGCATTATTGGGAGCAGTTTTTAGAGCGATTAAAACTTTGGGAAGAACTGCAACAAGTAAAAGAAATTCGGGATACATAAACTTCCTACGTATCCCAAATTCTTTCAACCAGTTAAACAGTTGCCGGAACTTGCTCGGGTAGTCGAGCGCGATCTAGCAGATTTTGTAGTTCTTCTCCCTCAATCACTTCTACTTCAAGAATTTTTTGGGCAATCTCCTCCAATAAATCCCGATTGTGCTTGAGGATAGCTAAAGCTTTTTGATGAGCAGTTTCTACGATTTCTTTTACTTCTTCATCGATAGCTTTTGCCGTGTCATCACTCACCATGCGGCGAGGATTCATCATGCCATCCCCAAGGAAATTAGTTTGCTGTCCTTTTTCATAAGCAAGAGGTCCTAAAACTTTACTCATACCATAGGCTGTAACCATTCTTTCTGCTAAATCGGTAGCCCGTTGCAAGTCGTTTGATGCCCCTGTAGTAATGCTACCAAAAACAATTTCTTCTGCTGCTCGCCCACCGAGAAGAGTAGTAATTTGGTCGCGCAACTCTGACTCGGATAGTAAAAAGCGGTCTTCTGTAGGCATTTGCAAGGTGTAACCCAATGCTGCCATGCCCCGGGGAACGATAGAAATTTTTTGTACCTTGCCACCGCCAGGCATTACTGCACCGACCAAAGCGTGACCGACTTCATGATAAGCAACGATTTGTTTTTCTTTATCATTGAGGACGCGGCTTTTCTTCTCTAAACCAGCTACTACTCGCTCGATAGCTTCGTAGAAATCTGCTTGAGTTACCTTTTCTCGTTGATTGCGGGCTGCAAGCAAGGCAGCTTCGTTGACGAGGTTAGCTAAATCTGCCCCAGCGAAACCAGGAGTACGAGTAGCCACTTGCTTGAGGTCAACATCTACGTCTAGCTTGATCTTAGCAGCGTAGATTTCTAGAATCTTCAGGCGACCTGCTAAATCGGGGCGGTCTACCAATACTTGGCGGTCAAAACGTCCCGGACGCAACAATGCAGGATCCAAAGTTTCCGGACGGTTAGTTGCAGCTAAGACAATTACGGTAGCATCGCCGGCAGAAAAACCATCCAATTCAGTTAACAACTGGTTGAGGGTTTGCTCTCTTTCGTCATTACCGCCAATAAAGCCGCTGCCAGCACGTGATTTCCCAATGGCATCTAATTCGTCGATAAAAATAATACAGGGTGCTTTCTTTTTCGCTTGTTCAAACAAGTCTCTTACTCTAGCTGCACCCGCACCGACAAATAGTTCGACAAATTCCGAACCAGAGATACTAAAAAAAGGTACTCCTGCTTCGCCAGCGACTGCTTTTGCCAGTAGAGTTTTACCCGTTCCAGGAGGTCCGACTAATAATACGCCTCGGGGAATTCGCGCACCTATAGCTTTGTAGCGTTGAGGTGTCTTTAAAAATTCAACAATTTCGGCTAATTCTGCTTTGGCTTCTTCTACACCAGCAACATCGTCAAAAGTAACTTTATTGGCATCTTCCTCTACATAAACCCTAGCCTTGCTTTTAGTAAAAGAAAGAGCCCCTTGAGGTCCGCCACCGCCAGCACGACCGAGGAAAAATTGCCAAATAGCAACAAAGATCAGGGGTGGAATTACCCAACCTAATATATTGCCTACCCAACTATTTTTCGGGGGTGGTGCCGCTGCAAACTCTATGCCTTTGGCTTCTAAACGTTTGGGTAATTCTAAATCGAAGATAGGGGTAGTTCTGAGATATTGTCCTGGTTGACCCTCTTCTCCTTTTAGTTCGTAGATAATCTCATTTTGACCTACCGAAACCCTCGATACCTTGCCATCTTCTACCTGATCGATAAAGAGGCTATAAGGAACTCGGGGAATAGGATTGCCAAATAGTTGCGGGAACAATAAATTAATCAATAAAAATAAACCCGCGATCGAGAAGAGTATATTTGCGATCAGGCGCGATCGCGATCTCGGAGGTTTGTCTTTAACACTCATTGTTATGTTATTCCTTCTACAATTTAAAGATATTGTTATTTTCTTAATATTGTAAAAGTTCTTGACCCATTAAGATTGAGCAAGGTTTACCGTAACTGTTAGTTCGGTAATTACTCTATATTAAGAATATAAAACAACAATTAAAGGCAATGATTTTGTGTGTTTTTTTTAAATCGGATTAATTCCTGATTTTTTGTGAGTCGTTATAACTATTTTACTGCACTAATCCACAACAATATTCAGCTCTATAGTTTGCATTAAAAGTACAAAATAAAAAAATATATTTTGCTTTTTGGTATATTCAGTTCTCCTTTGTGACCATTCACTCCGATCGAGACAGTAATGCTCAGTGTATTTGGGAGTATTAACTCTTCTGACAGGGCTTTTGGCTTTTGCTTTTTAACTTATAACTTAAGTTTTTTGGATTTTTATTAAATTAAAAAACTATTTTTATTTTGTCTTACAAGAAAAATTTTAAATCTAAATTTAATCCAATCATAAAGTATTTAAATATTGTTTAAGATAATCAAAACTTAATTTTTTAATAGTTTTTATTTAAGATTAAAAGTCTATCGATATATCAAATAGTTGCTGTCATTTTCTCGTCACATTTGTTGTCGATACTAAAAAAACTTAAACCAATATTTTTTGTGTTTTTGTGATTAGAGGTGAATAGCATGACTGAGCAAAATGATGTGGCAATGGCAAAAAATGTTATTGTCATGGTTCCTGATGGCATGGGTTGGGAGATGGCTCGTGCAGCAGCGATCGCCAAGCAAATTTCTGGAGGGGAATCAGGAAACTACTTAGAAGATTTTTACACCGAAGGCAAGGGTTCGGGTTTAAGCTTTCAAGAACTAGAAAATTTTACCTACGCCACAACGTACCCGACTGTCATCGATGGTGATGTCGGCAATTCAACCCTCGAAGGCGATCCGCTAGAACATCCGACAGGAGAAGCACCTATACGCGACGGTTTAGCAGAAGACTTTGTCTTCGATCCTAGCTTCAATCCAGAAGAAGATCCCGATGGTGGAAATTTAATTGGTTACGATCCCGAACGCGGCGGCGTTAATCCTTGGACACCAGGAACCGATCCTGATTATATTAAATTAGGTTATACCGACTCGGCTCCAGCAGCTACTTCAATTTTTACAGGGACTAAGACTTACGGTGCTGGATTAGGAGTTGATATCTTCGAACAACCTGTTGAATCCATTATTGAGATTGCTGCAGCACAAGATAAATCTACTGGCACAATTTCTGACGTACCCATTAGTCATGCTACCCCAGCAGGACCGGCATCCCATGTTAACCATCGCAACAAATACGATGCAGACTATCCAGAAACTGATGCCGTCTTGCAACAGATGCTACGAATTACCCAACCAGATATTATCTTGGGTGGCGGTCATCCACTAGATTTGGGCAATCATACATCAGAAGGTGGAGAACTCGACTTTAACTTTTATTAACGAGTCTACGTACGAAGAACTCAGTAACAATCCGACAGACAACATCTATGACTATACTTTTTTAGAACGGGGTACAGATGCAGCAGATACTCTGTTAAACACCGCTATGAGCTTAGATCCCGAAGCAGGCGATCGCATTCTAGGGTTATACGGTGCTAGAGGTCAAAATGGCAATCTACCCATGCGGAATGCTGATGGTAGCTACACCAATACAGGCTACGATACCTTCGGACATCGTTCTTCTCAGCTTGATGGCAGAAGCGATCCAGAATATGTTCGCCCATTAGCACCAGGCGAAACTGAAGAAGAGTTTATCGCCAGAGAACTCAATGAGAATCCAACTCTTGCTGAGATGACTCAAGCCTCGCTAGAATTTTTGAGCCAAGATCCCGATGGATTCTTTTTGCACGTTGAGGGTGGGGATCTCGATTGGGTATTGCATGACAACAATATAGACACGACCATCGGCAGAATGTTGGATTTCGACGAGTCTGTAGAAGTTGTCATGGACTGGATTGAGGATAATGGTGGTTGGGAAGAAAACCTATTACTCATTGTCCCCGACCACGATCACTACTTAACATTAAATGATAACTTTCCGCTGCTGCTACGGGAATTTGGTGCAGATGCTTTAACAATGGAATTCGATCCTGAAGCTGCCGGACACTACTGGGGTTCCGATCCCACTGACAAATATCAATGGGGATCGCACTCCAACCGTCCAGTTCCGATTTACTATCAAGGTGCTGGTTCAGAAATTCTCGATAGCTTTATTGGTCAAGGCTATGAAATGTACGGCGCGGAAGTTGATGGTATTCACGATCATGTTGACCTCGTGCATATCTTTGAAACGATGAAGACTGCTATCACTGGCGAAGATCCTGATGCAGAGACACCTGTTGAAAATCAATTACTCGTTGCTAGCAGTAACGATTTTAGATTCGGTGGTCCGGACGACGATATTCTGGCTAGCGCAGGTAGTAATAACCGTTTGTACGGTGCTTATGGTAACGATACTTTATTCGCACAAAGTAACGATACCTTACTTGGTGGTGTTGGCGATGATGCGCTGTACTCTCTAGGTAACGGTAATACTTTAGTTGGTGGTTTCGGTGTTGACCAATTTTGGATTGCGAATGGTGCCTTACCAGAGAAGACTAATACGGTGGTTGACTTTGAAGTAGGTCGAGATGTCCTTGGTATCTCTGGAGTACCTGGAATAGAAAGCTTTGACGAGCTCACGATTTCTCAAAGCGACAGCAATACCATAATTAGTGCTATGGAACGCGATATCGTGATTATAGAGGGAATTGAATCTAACTTAATTGATAGCAACAGCTTTGCCTTTGCCTAGTTATTTGCTGTGGCGTACATCATAAAAGTTTTCAATCACATCTCTTTTTCATCAATTTCTTCGCTTTCATAACGACCTTCAAATGCTTTTAATGCCGCTTGCCTTAAAGCAGATTGATAGGCATCTTCTAAAGTTTCTAATAACTCTTCTTCTGTTAAATAAGTTCCTTTAGCTTTATGACGTTGGTTAATTCACTGAATTTGCTTGACAGAGTTAAATATAGAAGTTTCCCAAGATTTAGTAGAACGTTGTTCGGCAACTTGTTTAATCAAATGTACTAACAAAATAATTCCATAGCTAAAAATTTTGTTGAGTTTATCCGATTTACTCATTTCTTCTAATTCTTCAACTATGACCAAGGCTTCAGCAACTTTGCCTTGATGCAGTAATTCTTTGAGAGTTATTAATTCTTCCATTAGTTTTGATTCCATCTCTCAATAGTCACTAATGTCAGTCTGCGGTATTGCTTATATGAATAGCATTAGTTTTTGTACCAATTCTAATTTAGATAACAATAACTCTGAGTCATTAAAAATATGATTATTAGATACAGAAAAAAATGCGATCGCCTTTCATCAACGACCGCACCAACTAAAGTCTTTTGTTTTTTAACTTATGGTCTTTTTAAGATTGCCCGTTACCGTTAGCTGAAGCTTGGGCAGCCAAAACATGATTAACTATCTTGTCGGGAACTTCTTGTAGATGATCGTATTCCCACTTGAAGAAGCCAACTCCCATCGTCAGCGATCGCAATTCTATAATGAAGTTATGCATCTCTGCTTGGGGTAGATAAGCAGTTACTTGGTCCCATCCCTTCCAACCAGACATAGCTTCATAACCAAGAATTTGTCCCCGTCGTCCCGTAATCAGTTGAAGTACTTTCGAGGTAAACTCTGAGGGAGCAGAAACATTAATAGAAACGATAGGCTCTAATAGGACTGGCTGACACTTTGGCATTCCATCGTTCATGGCAATTCGAGCAGCTTGTTTGAAAGCTTGCTCGGAACTATCGACAGAGTGGTAGGAACCATCAGTCAAAGTAACGTCAACATCTACTACGGGGAAACCTAGTGGTCCTTGTTGCAAGTATTCTCGTACTCCCGTTTCTACTCCTGGAATATATTGCTTTGGTACTACGCCTCCTACAATTGTTTCGTGGAAGTGAAAACCTTCTCCCCTTGCCAAAGGTTTGATGTTGAGATGAACATCTCCGAAAGCTCCGTGACCCCCAGTTTGATGTTTGTATCGTCCGTGAGAAGTAGCAGCTTGGCGAATAGTTTCTTTGTAGGGGATTTGAGGTAAGTGGGTATTCATCGGCAAATTATACTTGCGACGCAACCGATCTAGGGCAACTTTCAGATGAATTTCTCCCTGTCCCCACAGAATTACTTCCCTGGTATCCCCATGTTGCTCCCAATAAAGGGAAGGATCTTCTTCGAGCAATTTACCAAGGGCAGCACTAATTTTAACTTCATCTTTGCGATTTTCTGGGGCGATCGCCAAAGCATACACTGGTTTGAGTTGTTCTGCTCTGGGTAATTCTTTAACTTTCTTGGCTGCATTAGTCAGGGTATCCCCAGTTTGAACGCCTTCGAGACGACCGAGCGCGATAATATCACCTACCGACGCTTCAGAGATAGCTTCTTGTTGGTTCCCCATCATACGGTAGAGTCCGCCCAGGCGAATGCCATTAAGCGTCATGCCATCTGTGACCTGACCTTGCCACACTCTTGCCAAAGAGAGTCGACCTCCTTGAGGGGTAAAATAGGTCTTGAGTACTTGCACTACCGTCTCCCCCTCAGCCGTGGATGTTAGTCCGCGACGTTGAGCCGTAATTGAGGGAGCGGGGGCTTCTTTGACTAAAGCATCTAATAAGGGGGCTACGCCATAGTCTTGTTCGGCGATACCTAGAAATACCGGAACAATTAAATCTGCACCTAAATCTTTCTTCAAGTCTTGGAGAATTTCTTCTTGGGGAGGGTCAATTTCTTCAATTAATTCTTCTAAAAGATGATCGTCAAAGTCTGCCAAAGTTTCTAGCATTTCATTACGGGCTGCCTTTTCCTCGTCTCTGAGGTGTTCGGGAAGAGGAACTGGCTCGGCAGGATCTCGTTGATGATAATGATAGGCTTGCTCGCTGATTAGGTCGATATAACCTACTAAATCTTGTCCTTGACGAATGGGATATTGCTGGGGTACCAGAGGACGGCTGGATACTTCTTTTAGAGCATGAAGAACTTCCATAAAGCCGTTTTTTGACTTATCCATCTTGTTGATGAATACTAGATGGGGAATTTCCCAATCATCGAGAAACTTGAACAAGGGTGCTAGGGTGAGCACGCGCTCGATTTCTGGTTCGCAAACTACTATAGCTGCTCCTGCACCTACTAATGCATTGTAGGTTTCTTGGATAAATTCGATCGAACCGGGGCAGTCGAGAAAAGTGAAGCGGATATCTTGGTACTCCGTACTGGCGGCAGATACTTCCACGCTCATTTGGCGATCGCGGGCTTCTGGAGAACTGTCTCCGACAGTATTTCCCTCTTTGATGCTACCTTTGCGGGTAGTTGCCCCTGTCATAAAAAGCAAACTTTCTAGTAGCGTGGTTTTGCCGCTAGAATAGGGACCAACAATTGCCACATTACGGGTGTTTTCTATGCCATTTTTATTCATAAATTTGACCCCCAAGTTAAAATTCTCCTTGTTTCAGAGAGACCCTTTTATCATCGATGCTTAATGCTGAAACGATAACAAGTGTCTCTTACTGTTTGAAGGTTAAGTTTCATTTAACTGCTTCTGATTGTGAGGTTAACTTGTTCTGGGGTCAGATCTGCAAAAATTGCAATTTCTTTTAAGAGAATCTTGTTAGAAAATAAAGTTAAATAAATAAATATTAAATAACAATAATAAAAAATAACTAACATCCATTTTATTAAAAAATATTAATTATTTAACCATGATTCCTGTCAGTCAACTCGAATACGTTTATTCGGTTTTTGCTTTTCGATTCAAGTCAAAAACTGCATCTTTGGCTCATTTCTTAACTTTATCAAAGAGGTTGTTTGAGAAGCCGTATTAGCTACATTCGATCTCTCTAAATCCCCCTTATCCTTCCGCCTTCGCCACCTCCCTTTTCAAGGGAGCTAGGGGCAATTGCCCGTCTATTGTTAGCAGTTTTGTTGGATTTCTACAATCACTAACTTCAAAGGTGGAATTCCTTCTTGAATAGTAGACCAAACCACATTAACATCAATTACATATCTCGCATCCTAGCGATCGCAGGAATCTACGGATATTGACTGCGAAACTGCTCTTGCAACAGAGGTTTGCTCTGGCAAAGAATTTGCTTGAGATCGTCTAACGTTTTCATAAATTACTCTGGCAATTCACCAAACCGTTGACGGTAGCGTGCAAGTTGTTCTTCAGGTGTCAAGTAACGTCTTCCTTGTTCGTTGTACCAGTACAACACTTCCCGTTCTACCGCTCCAGAGGTGTAGCGCGATCGCCCAATTCCCAAACCTACTTCCGGCATCCAGTATGGTTCACCAATTTGTAATTCATAGGTACCATCAACTAGGCGATAGATCTCAAATGGCTGATGTTGTTCTCGTCGCCAATATTGAGGATTGTAGATCGCGTAATACAACACCCCCAATTTGGCATAGATCGTCATTTTGGTGTCATACTCTCCGCCCGGCGTTAGGGACACAACTTCCAGCATCAAAACAGGTACTACACCATCCTCTTCCCACACCACGTAGCTTTTGCGCGATTCACCATCTTTTCGACGCGCCACGCCCAAACTGAGAAATCCATCCGGTACTACAGGCACCAAAGGACTCACACCAGTTGTGTGATAAATTCCCATATCTACGCCAAAAAACCAATCGTTGCGATTTGCCCAGATAAATTCCAGCAGGAACAGGAGAAAGTTAGGAATAAAATTTTGATCTTCATTATCCACAGGCGTATCGTCCGAACAAGGGAGTTCATCGCTGCTTGGAAGATGGAGCCAACGATCGGACTGTACCATCGCAAAAGCTGCCCTTAAGAGAGTCAATGCCTCTATTTTAGCAATGTCTCATGGAAGTCAGGAAAGCTCTGGAGATTGACACCTTCACGGGCTACAGTACCCTGTGGGTATTGACGCTCCTGACGCAGTGAAAGATCTTTTATATTTAATTATGTCGAGCTACTTATCAGAAAATGAAACAGCGATCGCACCTTGGTAGGGACAATCTATAATTTGCTGTAATACTGTCTGCATTGTTGGAGTTATCGAGCCAGTATTGACGTAGTAAAGTTGGTCATAGGATCTAAAATAATTGTTGAAATTGATTCTCTGACCCCAAGCAAGTTTTAACTAATTCTGGTTCATATGAAAACAAATTTCTACAGGATGGGGACGTTCCTGACCTGTAATAATTATGTTGTCCCGCAGTTGATAATTTTGGATTTCTAGTTCTATTCCCGATCGCCATTTTAAAGAACGAGAAAATCCTTGTCCTAATTGAGATGGATATGGGTAGATAGTATTAAAGCTGCCAATTTTCTGCGATTGTGATTCGACTTCTGTAAATAAATCCCAATAAGCTTGGTGTGAAATAGTAATTGTCATCTTGTATCTGGCTCAATTTAACTATAATTAATTTATAATAACTATCAATAAATTCCAATTAATAGGCAATGTGCTTTACAGAACTCACCAGTCACTAGTTGGAAATACACAAAAACGAGTCGAATGCCCATCTCTTTTGAGAACAACAGGAATAAAACTAAGAAATATATTTCAATACTTTCAATCTTTTTCCCTTAGATTAAATATTGATAATAAATAATATTTTGCTGTCCGATTGATTAAAAAAATATCAATTAATTTACCAGATTTCTATCAGCGAACTCGAATACGTTTATTCGGTTTTTGCTTTTCAATCCAAGCCAAGAATTTTTGCATTTTTGGCTCATTTCTTAACTTTTCTAAAGTATTTAAATATTTAGCTAATTCATTATTACTGTAGAGAGAGTGAATCTGACGATGACAGGCAGAACAAATATCGATTGTAGGACCGGGCTCGGCTTTTTTACGCTTCACTGCTTGCCGGGGAATGAGATGATGAACCGTTAATCGCTCCATTTCCCGTTGACATAGTTCGCATTGCATAAACAAGTGTTGAATGTAGGTATATAGGTATTGGGTGTTAGGTGTTAATTAGAGTATTACTTAACCGATAAACCTAGTAAATCTGATGACTGGTGACTGATGACTGATTCTGAGTGAACCTTTTGCTCTTATGTTTAGTCTAAACAAATGAACCACTCTTCTGAAATGACGAAAGTGTTGACTAGCGATCGCCAAATGCCACCGATAGAAGCTCGAACTATTACAACAGAAAAAGAGATGGAAACAGAATTGGTTTTGCGTTCTGGACAGGGCAATCGCAGTTCCTTTCGTCAACTGTACCGCAACTACCAGCAACGGGTACGCTCAACTTTATACCAATTGTGTGGCGAGCATATGCTAGACGATTTGGTTCAAGAGGCATTTCTCAGAGCTTGGAAAGGATTACCCACGCTACGACAAGCAAGTTATTTTTCGACCTGGCTTTATCGTATTAGTTGGAACGTAGCTAACGACCACAGACGCAAAAACTTTCCCTTGTGGCGATCGCTAAACCAAGACGAACAAGCTTTGAGCAATACTCCTTCTCGTACGGAAGATACTCCCGACTTAATGCGTCTACATTATCAAGATTTAGTACAACGAGGGCTGCAAACTCTGAGTATAGAACAACGTGGAGTTTTAGTTTTGCACGATTTAGAAGACCTTCCTCACAAGGAAATAGCTCAGATTTTAAATATACCCGAAGGGACAGTAAAATCTCGTTTATTTCACGCTAGAAAAGCACTCAAAAAATATCTCCAACAACAAGGAGTATCGCTATGACAGTAAGCAGTTGTCAGGTATTATTCTGTTTTCTGTTCCCTTTCTCCACCAGTAAATTTAATTTTGCTTAACTACTTAGATATTAAATATTCAATCATGACTCACCTTCCACAAGATGAAGAGCGCAACTTAGTTAACTTCCTACGGCAGAATTATCCGGTTCCTCCTCCTGCTAAGAGCGATGAAGAAGAGCAATTAATGGAATTATTGCAGCAACAACCTTATAGAAGCCAACAACAAAAACGTAAACCTCTCTGGATGATTTCCAGTGCGATCGTTGCGGGAATCTTACTTCTTTGGGGTAGTGATCGCTGGTTGCAATATAAAACCCAATTAGTCATTGATGCAGATGCTCTAGCAACTTTCTTAGTCACTACTTGGAATGATGCTCTCTTAGAGACGACTTTCTCTGATGTTGACGAAGAGGCGACTTATTCACTTCTATCTGCACTACAAAAATCCCAAGTCGCATCTTCTAGTCCTTAGATTAATTCTCACTCGTGAGGTATCAATTATGCTACTACGCTATCTGCCAATTTTAGCTCTTGCAGCCATTGTTGCTCCCAGTAGCATTCTTGTTGTGATGAATGCTAATCCTTCTTTTCTTTCAAAAAATGACGGGGTGTACAAGCTGGGAGGTCGTGTTTTGAGCCAAGCTCGAAACGTCCTTCAAGGGAGCGAATTTATTTTGCCCTACAGGACTCACCCTGAGAACTCCTTCCGCTCTCCTCAAATGCTTGAGATGTCGGTAACAGAGTCAGCTCCTTCCGATTCATCCTTACAAGTAGTCACAGAAAAATCCGAGCAGTTCAGCAAGGACAGTTGGGGAAGAAAATTGCTCCAAGAACTCAATCTTAGCCAAGATCAAAAACAACAAATCGAACAAATTCGCCGCCAGTATCAGCAAGCAATGGTTCAAGGTCAAAAAAATCTTCACTCAGCCCAGCAAGAGTTAGCAAAAATGATGGTAGGAACTGATACGACTGAGGTCATTCGTTCTCAACATCAACAAGTGGTTCAACTTCGGCAAGAACTGGGAGAGTTGCGTTTTGAGAGTATGTTAGCCATTAGAGAGATTTTAACTCCCGAACAACGTCAAAAGTTTGCCCAAATTATGCAGTCTCATCGAGAAAATCCTGCTAATTAATCAACTCCTTTTTTAAAAAAATATGATAGACTAGTATAGGTGCAAACGCGGATGTGGTGGAATTGGTAGACACGCACGTTTGAGGGGCGTGTGGCTTACGCCATGCGAGTTCAAGTCTCGCCATCCGCATAAAATATTTTTAATTGCGTATAGCTTGCCTGGACCTAGCAAGTTTTAGCCTATCTCACGCTTTTTACTTACTTATTACTCGATCTAACCTCCCAGAAAGGTAAAAAATCATCTTTACAGAAAGCGATCGAGCGCCCATTCCTTCTGGAAATAGTCATTTGTCTTTTGTCCCTTGTCATTTGTGCTAATGACCAATGACCAATGACAAAGGACGTGAAATCTTCCATTTGAAGAGCGGGGGATGAGCTTAATGATGACAGACCGTAAGCTTTGCCCGAATAAAAGTTTGCCGTGAACTAAAATTCCGGCTTAAAGCTCAAACCCATTGAAATGGGTTGGCTTAACCAAATTTTGAGTTCAAGATACTCCGCCCTGCAAGGGACGGGGCTTACAACAGTCACCTGTCATCAGTGAAAGAAAAACTGGTGACTGACGGGGCGCGTTGTTCCCGGTCGACTGGACACAGCCTCTCACCTGCTCGGACTTCGTGAGAAAATTAATTTTCTGATGGCTGTGCATAAGTACTAAAAAGTAAGAAGCCTAATATTGAAGCTTGGCCAATATCTTTATACCACTCTTAAAAAAATCTTATTAATAATTACTTGCAATAAGCTCTCGGGGCTGGTAAATTACTTTATAGTCGATTGATTAATTGTCATCCTCGATCCACTAACCGAGCAAATAAAAACAAAAAGCTATATCTATCAAATTTTGGTTATCAGTTTGAGTTCCTAAATGACTTGACGAAAGTTCATGATAAGTAATTAACAAGCTCAATCAAGTATAAATTATTGCTAATTAATAATATTAGTTTTGGTTGGACTTGGGCAATCCCTAGCCAATGAGCTGTCTAAGCTTTTGTTAAGCTTCTACTTTTGTTTGTCAGACCAAAGAGATTGACTATGAATATACAAAGGAGTAAGCGGAAAATCTCAACTTCCAGGCAAGATCTAGACAAGATGAAGAAAATTATTGGCACTCGCTGGGAAGAAATTTGGGAAGTTGTTGAAGCTAGAGCACATAATAAACTGAAATTAAAAGATTTAATCGGAGATTTTTGGTAAAGTGTCAAAAATATCAAATTTTGCGCTTTATTTACCCACTTTCCCTCTTTTCTGATAAATTGGCGAATAATACCGCAAGTGAGTTAAGTATCTAGCAATTATAATTGAAGAATAATAACTAGCACCCGATTCAATGTTATGACTCACTTAGGCCGATGTCCCACGGCAATTTGGGACTTAATAAGAGCCAAAATAATAAAATTGGGTTTAGTCTCGATGATGGCGGTGGTTGGTAGTGGACTTATCCCTCGGGTAACACTGGCGCAACAGAGCAATCTATCTGCCAAAGCATCTACGGAACTTCCAGTGGTTGACTCAACCGCACTAGGAACTCAGATGAATGTACCTTGGTCGCAGCCAGTAAAAATTGTCGATCCTTTTGAAGGAGATTCTGTCGGCATCTTTGACAGGCACTATTTTTATAGGAATTTCCTGAATAATTATAATACTAGATTTGAGGTAGTCAGTCTTTGGCAGCCCGATTCTATTCGTCTCTTATTGACTTACGGCGAGCGCGATTGCTTTTTAAGAAACTATAGTTTCTCCCTCAGCACTCCTATAACAAGATGTGTGACTGCCACTAATCCCCAGAACGTAAATGAACTTTTTATAAAAGTTGGCGAACAAGTATTTCGCTTAAGTGGTAAAAATAGTACTTTTAAAGTGAGCGATGAGTTGGCAACTGCCTTGAAAAATGCGCCAGCTGAAAATGTCGGCATTCGACTAGTAGCTGAAGGCGGAGCAGAAGTAGATAGCGTAATTGGCGAAAAAACAGTAGAAGCCTGGAAAACAATTTATTAATACATTATTAATACAGTCAAAGAAAAGTAAAGTGAGGATTTTCAGGCAACTAATCTAGTAAAAGGGATAAGCGAAATTGCGCTAACTCTCTAAGATGCTACTAGCGTTCGAATAAAGGTGACGGGAGAGTAAGTAATCAAAACTGCAAAAGAGTTCCTTCTAACAGGATTTGGTGCTGTTATTGGTAAAGAAAGCGGCTAATCTTGTTGGAAGGAAAATGTCATGATTGTTGTCGCAATTAAATAAAGTAGTCGCACTCCAAGCTATCTCGGGTTGTAAATTAAAATTAACAGAGTCATGGTGCACGTCTTTTTTTTTGTAAAGTTTTGTATGATTTACTCATAGAGAGCCAACACTATTTCAATTTAAATTGATTAGTGAGGATAACCGTATTCCAGGTTTTTATTCGGCAAATGCTCCACTAAATTACGGATTTCTACTCTCAAAAAACTGAGAGATTTTTATAAAAATATATATTATCAGGTTATTTCTGATTAGAACTGAATTCTAGATCGACCAAATAACGATTAAGGTATTTAGGTTGTGGCCATGTTTAGACCAACTCACCTACTTGTCTCTCGCTCAAAGCAAATTCCCGTCCACTTGGTTTCTAGTCGAAAAGGATTTTTCTTAGTTACCGAGTCAGAGTGGTATCAAAACCGCAAGCCAGCCTTTGAAATGCATCCGCACAGAGGCTTATTCTGTCATGGCATAGCAGTTTTGGGTTACAGTTTGCAGCCGCTTGCAATTAAAGCTAGCGAAGCTACACCCGTGCCTGAGTACGATTAATTTTTCTAATAGTTCTTGGTGCCTATTACGAAACTTAGCGATCGGTAATTGCTACAAGCGAAATTTAGTCAAGTAATTGCAATATATATTTAGAAACTTTAATAGTTGTTTGCATCAACTCATTGCAACCGAGAAAAGAAAAGCTAGTAAAGGAAGCATTTGTTATGAATCAACCTCTCAATTTAACTTTAGAGCAAGAATTCAATCAAAGACTATTTGCTGATCAAGTGCAGCGTCTATCTCGTGAAGAGGCTCAGGAAATGCTAATCATGCTGCACGAACACATGATGCTTAAAGATAATGTGTATAAGGCTCTTCTCAGTCAAGATTGGGGAATAAAACTAGATTCAACGTCTGTGTCTTAGCCACAGCAATTAGAAGTTAGATCGTGGAATTAGGAACTATTTCGGTTCATTGGTCGATATCTTCTTTTAGTACCACAAAAACAACTCCTAATATGCAAAAATTAGCTGTTAGCGCGATGGTGCATCCACGGCACAGTTTCCTATTTTTAGACCCAAGGAAACCGTGCCAATTTTGGTTGCACCTTAAGGAAGTACGAGCAAATTTCTCTCTTAAATAAATTCGCTAGTATGTAGTTCGAAAAGATGAACTCGAATCGAGACAAACTTAGACAAATAGTCAATTTAATTGCAATTGTTGCTGCGTTTGGCACGAATATTATTGCTAATGTTGCTCCTTTTAATGGACAAACTATAGGAGAAATTTCCAATACCCTGTTTCGAGATGTCTTAGTCACGCCAGCTAACTATGCCTTTGCCATCTGGGGTTTAATTTATCTGGGTTTAATAAGTTTTGCCATTTATCAAGCACTACCCGAACAACGGCGAAATTCTCAGCTACAACGGATGGGGTATCTGGTTGCGATCGCCAGTCTGGCTCAGATAACCTGGATTTTTTTCTTTTTATATGGTCTGTTTGCTCTGTCTTTTGTGGCAATGCTAGGAATTCTATTTCCCCTCATTGGCGCATATCAAAGTCTGAGAAATGGCGATCGCTCTTTTTGGGGACAGCAAAAATGGTTTGTCTACGTTCCTATAAGTATCTATCTTGCGTGGATTAGCGTAGCAACAATTGTGAATGGAGCAATTGTCCTCGACTATTGGAACTGGAATGGTTGGGGGATCGATCCTCAAATCTGGACGGCGATCGTGTTGCTTGTGGCTACAGTTATTGCTGCTACAGTCAGTATCCGAAGGGACGATCTTGTCTATATGGGGGTGTTTGTTTGGGCTTTCGTGGCGATCGCCGTGCGTAATTCAAATAATTTGGTAATTGCAGCAACAGCTGGAGGATTGGCGATCGTGCTAGTTCTTATAGGAATGTTTAGCAGAATGCGTCGTTACTTATCTTCTGGAGGTAAGATTAAATCCAGTCGATCGAATTAACTTGCCAAGGCTGTCTAATAACTCTTTCGCCATGTAGGGCTTCGGCAAAAAGGCTTCGATCCCAACACCTGCAGCTTCAGCTAATTTCTTGTTTGATATTAATCCACTCGTAGCAATAATCTTAAGCTGTGGATTGATTTTGTGCAAGGCGCGGATGGTAGTCGAACCATCCATAGATGGCATCATCATATCCATCAACACGACAGCAATTCGATCTTTATGCTGAGCGTAAATCGCGATCGCCTCAATTCCATCACTGGCAGTTAGAACGTTGTAATTATATTTTTCTAGCAAGGTTTTAGTAATTTCCCGAATAGCCAGTTCGTCATCTACGACGAGAATTAATTCTCCATGTCCTTTTGGCAAGTTGAGGTCTTCTGTTTGCTGTGTTTGGGTGCCTTCGGTTGCGGGCAAATACACCTTAAATTGGCTGCCTTGTCCGAGCTCGCTGTACACTTTCAGAAAACCACCATGGCTTTTGATAATACCTAAAACTGTTGAAAGACCGAGTCCTGTCCCTTGTCCCAACTCTTTAGTGGTAAAAAATGGCTCAAAGATTCTCTCCAATATTTCTGGTCGAATACCCGTTCCTGTATCTACGATACTAATGACAATGTAAGGACCCACTCTGGCATCGAGATCGATTCGAGCATAGTGCTCGTCAATGAAGATGTTTTCGGCAGAAATAGTTAAAGTACCGCCATGGGACATTGCATCGCGAGCGTTAATACAGAGATTCATCAACACTTGATGCAGTTGGGTGGCATCAGCCCAAACCGTCCAAAGATTTTTGGTCGAAATATCGTTAATAACTTCGATAGATTTTGGAAATGTCTGTTGGGCAATTTGCACCATTTCCGATAGCAGATGTCTGACTTGGACTCGATGTCTCCTTCCTTCTTCTTCGCGGGCAAAAGAGAGAATTTGCTTGACCAAAGCAGCTCCACGTCTAGCACTGTTTTCTACCATCTTCAGCAATTCCTGACTCTGCTCGTCAAGGTCTGGCAACTTTAACGGCAGCAGTTGAGAGACTGCCAGCACGGGGGTGAGGATATTGTTAAAGTCGTGGGCAATGCCGCTAGCGAGAGTGCCTAGACTCTCCAGTCGCTGAGTACGGAAAAACTGTGCTTCGAGTTGTTTTTTTTCAGTAATGTCGGTATTGACCACAAGGATTGAGTTTGGTTTCCCTTCATCATCCCGCACCAGTGTCCAGCGGCTAGAGACGATTATCTCTTGACCAGATTTAGTAACTTGGTGCAGTTTATCCTGCCAAGAGCCATACTCCATCAGACTCCCGTGAATGTTTTGGAGTTGGTCTATAATTTCCTGTTGTCGATACAAAAGCTCATTAGCATTCTTGCCGATCGCTTCAGAGGCTTTCCATCCGTATAAACGTTCGGCTCCTTTGTTCCAAAAACGGATTTTATCGTTCAATTCCCGCACCAGAATCGCATCTTTTGTAATATCAAGCAGAGCTGCTTGTTCAAAGATTTTTTGTTGTGCTTGCTTATGCTCGGTCAGATCGAGGACAAAACTGACAACATTTTGAGACCCCTCAAGAAGCGCACCCCCAATCATAACGGGAATGCGACCACCATTTTGGCAAATAAATTCTTTCTCAAAGGGATTAGAAATTCCCGACTCCAGCAATTGGGCGATCGCCGCTTCATCCAAATGTCTATATTCTGATGGAGTCATTTTATCCCAACGTAAAGAACCCCCTCGTAGTGCAGTGCGATCGTATCCCATCATCCTGAGAAAGGCATCGTTCGCTTCTGTAATATTCCCGTCTAGATCGGCGCAAATAATCCCAATAATATTAGATTCAACTAATCGTCTGAACCGAGCTTCACTCTGCTGTAGTGCCCTAAAAGCTTGCTCTCGTTCCTCTTGTGCTCGTTTGCGTTTTTCGCTTTCTTCCTGCAGGCGTGTATTTTGCTCTGTTAATCTTTTGGTCAGGTTTTGTAGACGGAGGTGAATGTTGACTCGGGCTAAAACCTCTTCATGCTCTAAAGGTTTGGTGATATAATCCACTGCTCCAAGATTCAATCCTTTGACCTTATCCACGCGATCGCTCAGAGCGGTCATAAAAATAATGGGAATATCTTGAGTAGCTTGCTTTGTTTTTAAGCGACGGCAAGTTTCAAAACCGTCCATCTCGGGCATGAGTATATCTAGTAAAATCAAGTCTGGCGGAGCATACTCTGCCATCTCAATGGCACTTTCCCCTTCTTCTGAAACCACTACTTTAAAGCCGGAACTTTCTAAAAAATCGAGCAGCATTTCTAAATTAGTGGGAGTGTCATCAACAATTAAAATGACGTTTTTTTCAGGAGTACTAACACTCATCAATGCCTCTTAACATATTTTAAAAATTCCCGAATTTGTTTTCCTTTAAAACCTCTGACAAGTTTACGAAGATGAGTAGCAAACGGCACCCATTTCTCATCCAACTCTTCCAAGCGATTAGCTCGCGTAGCCAGACTTCTGAGGTCGCCTCTCATTGCCAAATCGAGTAAGGCAGCTATCTCCTCAGCTGGAGGAATTGGGAAAGCAGGATAAGAAGAGAAAGAAACTTCTTGTTTGTTCTCCTTATTTACCTTAGCTCCAAAAAGTTTTCTCGTCTCCTTGTTCTCATCTTCATAAACCCATTCTAATCCCAAGTGAATCCCTAACTTTTCTAAAAGATCCGCTTCCCAGAAGGGTTTGGGAAGAAAATCGTCGCAACCAATTTTCAAACTTTGCTGTCGATCGAAATTAAATACGCTAGCCGAGATAGCCACTATCGGCACTTCTGCAAGTTCTGGCAACATTCTGAGCTGACGGGTAGTTTCAAAACCATCCATCTCTGGCATGATTAAGTCTATAAAAATTAGATCGGGTTGAAACTCACGTGCTTTATCAAGACCGTCTGAGCCATTCGTTGCTTCCACCACTTTAAACCCTAAAGGCTCCAACAGATTAACCAAAACGGAGCGATTGGCCCATTTGTCATCTACTACAAGCACTTTCTGTTTAGAGCCTTGGAACCCAATAATATTGGGCTCCCAAGCTTTGAGTGCCTCATTCCCGCAGTTTACCTCAGGCAGTTCTAGATCGAACCAAAAAACGCTACCCCGACCCGGGATGCTTTTTACCTGTATTTCGCCACCCATTATATTATTTGGACTAATTGACGGCTAATTGCTAATCCTAATCCCGTTCCTTCTGTCTTGTAACTTTGCTCGCCCACTTGCTGGAAGGGCAAAAATATTGCTTCTAATTGATCTCTTGCAATACCCATGCCTGTATCTTTTACCTCAAACCGAAGTTTTCCCTTGCGAGCGCCTACTTTAAAACTCACGCTGCCAGTGTCGGTAAATTTCACTGCATTACTAATTAAGTTAATCAAAACTTGCCGCAATCTTTTTTCATCAGCATGGATAAACTTAGGCAGAGATGAAAGAGGTTCATAAATCAAAGAAATTCCTTTTTGTTCGGCACGAATGCCGCAAATTTCGATAATACTTTCCAAAAACTGTGGAAAATAAAAATCGCTGGGATGTAATTCCATTTTCTGGGCTTCAATTTTGGAGAGGTCTAATATATCTTCGATCAGAGTTAAAAGGTGCTTGCCACAACGATGAATGACGCCCAAACCATTCTGTTGCTGTTCGGTCAAAGCTTTTTCTTTTTTGAGAATTTGGGCATAACCCAAGATCCCGTTGAGAGGAGTACGGAGTTCGTGACTCATGTTAGCTAAGAATTGACTCTTCGCTTGATTAGCTGCCTCAGCCGCTTCTTCTGCTCGTTGACGTTCGCGAATTTCTTGCTGCAGGTGCAAGTTCTTCTCCTGCAACTGAAGGGTTCGTTCTTCTACTTTCGCTTCCAAGGTTAGATTGACCTCTTCTAAAGAGGCATAAAGACGTGCATTCTCGATCGCAATGGCTGCCTGAGACGAGAGTAGTTGAAGAACTTCCAAGCGTTCTGAGGTAAAGGCTCCAGCCGTCAAATTATTTTCTAGATAAAGGGTTCCAGTGAGCTTGCCTTGATGCAAAATTGGCATGCACAGGATCGATTTGGGTTGATGTGCAGTTATATACTCATCGAGGGTAAAAGCTCCCTCATCAGACGCATCATTAAGAACAACAGGTTCGTGGGTTCTGGCAACGTAACTAACTATAGAGGTTGGGTAAGTGCAAGGCAATGCTCGATCTTTGATAGATTCTGTTGCGTTAGACTGCTGTATCGTGACACCATCGGTGTTGACAGATCTAAAGGCTTCAATGTGTAACTTTCCCGCCTTCTCTAGTAGCAGAAATCCCTTTTGCGCACCCGCATTTTCGAGTACAATCTGCATTAGTTTAGTCAGCAGTTTGTCTAACACAATTTCGCTAGAAAGCACTTGAGACGCTTTCATAACGGTGGCAAAATCTAGTATCTGGGAATGATTTCCACTTGTAGAACTGTGAGTTTGTTGTTTTTGGGGACTTGAATTTTTTTCCTGCTGTACCCAAGTAAAAATATCGGGATGCCGTATTTCTAAACTTCTGACTTTGGCTGTTGCACCCCAGCGTACATAACCATAATAGGCTTCACTTAAATACTCTTTGGCAAATCTGTCTTTGCCGAGGGAGAAATAAAATTCTGCTGCTAGTTCCGCTGCTAGTGCTTCTTCTTGAATATACTCCTGCTTTCTAGCGATCGCCATGGCGCGATCGTAACCTTCCATTGCTTGCCAATATTGACCCAATACCCTTGCTTTTTCTGCTTCTACAAGCTCATACTTATGCTGATAATTCATTGGGGCATGGTCTGCCCATTTTCGCATTTTTTCCTGATTATTGCTGACTTTGCTCAGCAGCTGTTCTTGTTTTGAGGGTGACGCTGATGGATATATTGCTAGTTGTGCTAAAGAATCGTAGAAATGAAATACTGGTACGACAAAAAACGCTTTTACTCCATCTAAATACTGCTCGGCTTGAAATCCATTTTCCAATGCTTGTTGATACTCTTTAAACAAATAACAGAGGATAAGTTTGTTTAAATAAAAGTAGTGAAGTCCAGTTCTGTCATTAGCTTCTTTAAGAAGCGGTAACGATCTTTCTTCGTTATATGCTTCACCCAGTAAAAAACAGGAATTTTGAGAAGGTTCCAGTAAATTAAGAACTGACTGCTGAAAAATTTGATTCCAACTCAAGGCATTTTTTTGTTTGAGATAAGCAATAGCATGACTGATTGTTCCCATTTCTCGTTCGAGTCTTGGCAGTTCCTGACCAGTTAAATATGAATGTAGGCATTTTTGCGCAGCGGCATAGGAACCATATTCAAACTGCCCATTTTCTAATCCACTAGAGTAACTATCTTGTAGTAATGGCAGCGTTTCCCTAGCATGAACTTTTCCATGTATCGTACACGCCCCCGTTACGAAGAATACACTTGTCTTAAACTCTAAGGCATTGAACTTTTCCACCAGACATAAGGCTAACTTACCAAATTGATAAGCCGATTCAATATCCTCAACAATTCCGTTTAAAATGACACCGTAACAAGCATAACCATAAGCTGAGAAGGGTGAATTTCCATGTTCGATCGATAGATTCACTTGTTCGCATATAACTAAAGGAAATAATGCAGGTGCAGCTTGATAAGTAGGAGAACCCATACTTGTTAGCATTCGCATGGCTGCTAGCTTATCTATCTCCGTCATTAACGGTAGATTAATCAAATCTTCTATATTTTTCCCAACACAGCCTTTTGTCTGCTTGCACTTAGTCAAATTTGTTGCTGTTTGGCTCACTTTTTGTTGGATTTCCAGAGGGGTAGGGGACTCTGGTAACCCGATACCCAGTAACTCTAACCCTTGTAACCCAATTTTGACAGCTTCGAGTTGTCTGACTTGTGCCATGCAGGCTTGAATTTTGACCTCATAAACTTTCATTGTGTCGATAGGAGTTTTTGCCTGCTGCAAGACAACCGTTGTCCATCTTTCCATCTGCTCAAAATCGCCATTAAGATAGGCTGATTCTATTGCTGATTCATAGAGTGCCAATGTTAGTTCGTACTGATTCTGCCAGCTATTTGTTGGCAATAACTCCAATCCCATTTTTAGGTAGCGGATAGCAGGTTCATACGCTGTCGCTGCTTTCGCTTTCCGTCCTGCAAGCAAATTCAGTTCAGCTAGCTCAATTTTTTCCGAATCAGATGCCAGTAAGTCAATACCGTAATTGAGTTGGTTGACCAAAGCAAAAATCTTTTCTTCTCGTTCTTCAAGAGGAGTGTTTTTCAGTAGCAATTGACCAATTTTGAGGTGAGTAGCTTTTTTCTGTGAATCTGCAATCAGAGAATAAGCCGCTTGCTGCACTCGGTCATGTAAAAACTTATACGTAATAGTTAGTTGTTCTTTATTATCTGTCAGTAATTCATTAAGAACTAAAGGAATTTTGTAAGAGTCGTCCAAAGGTAAAACTAAACCAGTTTGCAAAGATTCCCACAAATCCGCGGCTGTTTCTGATAGAGATTTTTGATAAACAATACTTAAAATATTTAAAGTAAATTTATCCCCAATACAAGCAGCTAACTTTAAAACTTCCTGCGTCTTTGATGATAGCTTCTGAATTTGACCGATTGTTAAGTCAACGACATTATCGGCGATCTTAATATCTTTAAGGGTTTCAATATCCCACTGCCAACACCCTTCTCTGAAATTAAATCTTAATAAGTTCTCTTGATAGAGAGATTTGAGCAACTGAGTTAAGAAAAAAGGATTGCCCCGAGTTTTATTAAATACTAATTCCGCTAACGGTTGTGTTTTTATTGAGTCGGTCTGAAGAGTATCACTAACTAATTGATTGACATGATAAATTTGCAAAGGCTGAAGGACAATCTTGTTAACAACAGCACCAGATTGTTTAATATTTTCTAAAGTTGACATCAACGGATGCGTATCATTTACTTCATTATCTCGATACGCTCCAATTAGTAATAAATATTGGCTTTCTAGATCGCTTATCAGTAATTGAATCAATTTGAGAGATGCAGAATCCGCCCACTGTAAGTCATCTAAAAAAAGTACTAATGGATGTTCTTTTTGACAAAATACCTGAATAAATTGTTGAAATACTCGATTAAATCTATTTTGAGTTTCAGTCGCTCCTAATAAAGGTAGTGGAGGCTGAGGTTCAATAATTAGTTCAACTTCAGGAATGACATCAATAATGACTTGACCGTTTGCACCAAGAGCTTTTAAAAGTTTTGTTTTCCAATCGGCTATCTTTTCAGAACTTTCTGTTAATAGCTGTCGTATTAACTCATGAAATGCTTGAATGAAAGAAGCATAAGGTATATTTCGCTTAAATTGGTCAAACTTGCCAGAAATAAAATAACTCTGTTGGGTATAAATCTAACTGTCCGACAATGAAATTTTCAATTTTCTCAGTTCCCTGCAGTTTTCTAAGACACTTTTCTAAGTCAGCTTTTAGTCCCAAAGCACTTTGATATCTCTCTTCAGCCGTTTTGGCTAGTAATTTCATGACAATAGCAGAGACTGCTTCGGAAATTTCTCGATTGAGTTCTTTTGGTGATACAGGTATTTTAGCAATGTGACAATGAACTAATTCCAAAGGATCGGTAGCTTGAAAAGGCAACTGTCCAGTCAACATTTCGTAGAAAGTAACGCCTAAAGAATAAAAGTCCGTTCGATAGTCAATCGAACGATTCATCCTTCCAGTTTGTTCTGGTGACATATAGGCAAGAGTGCCTTCAAGTAAATTAGGATTGCTGACGGTTTGATTTTCCCGCGAAAGACGCGATGAAATGCTAAAGTCTATAATCTTAATTTGCCCGGTTTTGATATTGATAAGAATATTATGGGGTTTGATATCTTTATGAATGATATTGTTTTGATGTAGCTCGGCAAGGATTGAAGACAATTGAATAGCAATTGGCAAAAAAGTTTCTAATTCAAAATTTGACGCGGCGGTGCGGCAGCACCCGCTTTGCGGGATCGCCTTTTTGAGCGGTTCTCCTCCCAAGTCTGACAAAATCAACGCCAATCCATTTTGATAGCTTTCTAAAGCCAGGGGTTTAACAACTCCTTCTATGGTTAAAGATTGAAGTATTTGATATTCATGTCTCAATCGAGCGAGTTGTTCTATGGTGGGATACTCGGTTTTAAGAGTTTTAATAATCACCGAGGTTTGCTTTGACTCTCTTAAAGCCCGATAGACAAGGGTTGTGCTATTCTCGCAAAGGACTTCGATGAGATTGTAGCCAGCAACAATTGTATTCATTTTTCTCTTTGGCTCTTGTTAAATATTATCTTTCGGTATTAAGCTGTACCAACTCACTTTACCTCTCTTGTTTTCAAGCAGTGTATAATCAGTGAACGGGAGAATGTATCAAAATGTAAAGCGTGTGGATTGCAGCAGCAGCAGAAAAAGTATTAAAACCAACAGCGATCGCCCTTGGTAACTTTGATGGCATCCATCGAGGGCATCAAAAGATCCTGCAACCGATTCTGTCGGCGGTTGACAGGCAGGGAGAAAAGCGCGTCTATCCAACGGTGGTTAGCTTTCATCCCCATCCCCGCGAGTTTTTTACAGGGGAAAAAATTTATCTCCTCACTCCCATAACTGAAAAAGCGAAACTACTCGAACGTTTGGGTATCGAACAATTAGTGCTGTTGCCTTTCAACCAGGAATTAGCCTTTTTGAGTCCACAGCAATTCGTTGCCGAAATTTTGGTCAAGCAGCTACAAGCTACTCAAATTAGTGTTGGGGAAGATTTTCGCTTTGGCTATCAGCGAAGGGGAACGGTAGCAGATTTAGAAGCGATCGCCTCTAATTTTGGCATTGAAGTACACGTAAATTCTCTCTACAAATGTTTTGAAGAAGGAGAAAGCGTCCGCATCAGCAGTTCGCGCATTCGTCAAGCTTTGGAAGCAGGAAAGGTCAAAAAAGCTAAATTTATGTTAGGAAGACCATATACGCTTATGGGAACTGTGGTTCAAGGTCAACAGTTGGGAAGAACCATTGGCTTTCCTACTGCTAATCTGCAACTACCGCCGGATAAATTTCTGCCCCGCTATGGGGTTTATTCGGTCAATGTTGCGATCGATCCTACCTGCTTCCCTACGAATGATTCTCCTCTCAAAGGAGTAATGAATATTGGTCGTCGCCCAACAGTAGAAGGTAGTAATCCTACCGTAGAAGTGCATTTGTTAGATTGGTCGGGAGATTTGTACGGTCGAACTCTAACAGTTAGTCTAGAGAGATTTTTACGTCCAGAGCAAAAATTCTCCTCTCTAGAGGCCCTCAAAAAGCAAATTGCAGCTGACTGTGAGGCAGCAAGATTTTGTCGTAGCAGTTGAGTGGAATCATGAAAGAAGACAACACTACTTCCTCTGAAAAATTATGGTTAGAACCAGGTACTTTGTGGACAAAAGTAACTCGGCAGACAGATTATGCTCGTCAATGCGGTGCACTACAATCGATTGAAACAGAATATGAATTTATCGAACAAGATGGCATTGTTTTCTTAGTACGTACTCTATCCAATTTGGCAAGAAAAGAGAAGGCTAAAATCCAGCAAAATCACTTTAAAGTCAAAACTGGTAAAGATTTTAATCCATTTCTGCCTTACGAAGAAGACTTATTTGTGACGGATCTTTCTCCCACTCATCTTTGTTTATTAAATAAATTCAATGTTGTCGATTATCACTTGCTAATCGTCACTCGTACTTTTGAGGAACAGGAAAACCTCCTCAACGAACAAGACTTTGCTGCTTTATGGGCGTGTCTGCAAGAAATTGACGGTTTAGCTTTTTACAATGGGGGCAAAATTGCTGGTGCCAGTCAACGACATAAACATCTACAATTGGTTCCCCTACCTTTTATTCCCCAAGAATCTTATCTGCCCATCGAACCAGCGATCGCTGCGGCTGTCTTTCAAAATTCTGTAGGTAAAATAAGTAGTTTTCCTTTTCGTCACGCACTTGCCAAGTTAAATTTAGATCCCACTCAAACTGTCACTGCCGTGGCCAAAAAAATGTTAAGTTACTACTATTGTTTGCTCGCAGCAGTAGGCTTACCCGTAAACGAGAATGAGCGACGACAGCCTGGTGCCTATAACCTATTAGCTACAAGAGAATGGATGTTGATCGTACCGCGATCGCAAGAATCCTTTCACTCTATCTCCGTTAACTCCTTGGGTTTTGCCGGATCTTTGTTCGTGCGCGATCGACGGCAGAAAAAACTATTACAAGAACTTCGTCCTATCAATCTTCTTTGTAAAGTAGCAATTAACTAGTTACAGGCGATCGAGAATATTACTGATTCAAATTATGTCCTAGTAGATGGCAAATCAGTGATTCTACTCATAAAGTTAAGATGAATTTCAACTGAGCGATCGGTAATTATTCATGAGCTATTAACCTATTGTCTAGAAAAATTTTTGACGTGGTCAAGTTTGCGCAAAAGCTTGTATTCCTTATTTGACAAGCTATTATTCCTATTCTTCCTACCTATACAGAAAAAGTTAAGATCAAACGTCATCTAGATTACAGCAAAATTACCGCTACATTTATTAAAATTTAATGAAATTAACCCAATAGACTCAATGAAGAATAACCCCTCATATGCTACTGCAATTAACTTAACTAGCAGAGGTCAGTATATTTCCTGAGTTGTTTACAAATTGTTCATTTTCTTAAATTAGAGGTTGGAGGAGTGAAATCAGTGAATCTAATTCGTGAAGTAGTCCAGCAAGCAATCAGCACTGGATATTTAACCCTCGAAGCAGAAGAAAGATTGCGTTTTTTGTTGAAAGGTAAATACGAACAAGAAGATTTTGAGGCATTTGTCGCTCTACAACAAGCAGCTATGCTCGGTCAAGTCAAGCAAGAATCGAGAGAACTATTAGCCGCTTCTAAAATTTAAGCGCAAAACGCCGATTAATTGATCGCAAGAGGGAAAAAATAATTTATTTAAATCCAATCCTCGTCATCCTCATCTTTTGTGTTCTCACTATCTTTAACTGATTTATAAGGCGGATTAATCATTCTATAATTAGCATCGTATATTTTTGGCTCCTCTTTTTTCTCTTGTGAGCGATCGCTAGCAACGCTAGTAGGTTCCTGATTCATTTCATAGCTCTTTTCTTGTCCTATTTGACTGGTTGTTCGAGTATCTTTAATTGTTACGGAAGATGGTTGTTCGATATTCCAGTCGTTGTCGTTTTGGCTGTCTTCCCAATCAGACCGGGTAACATTGTTATTTTCGAAAACTGAAGGGGATGGTTGCCTATTTGATTCGAGGGGCGATCGCCTTTCTTCGTATATATTTCTCCGTTCTGGCTCGAAGCCGGACGCGTTTTCTGGCTCATAATTAAAGTTAGCTGGCTCGGAAAGCTCTCTCTTTTTAGCAGCAGGGTAACCAAAACGATTAAATAGCTGCCAGATTAAACTAGTCAAAACTCCAGCTAGGGTAAAGGAAAATAGCCATAGTGCCAGAGGTAACTGTGGAGTTTGATAAAGACAGGACTGATTAACCTCAGCACAAAATAATCTTAAAGATAGTGGTTCTTGGTTTTGTACGAACAAGAGGCTTAAAACTACTAAAATTAGCAGTACTAGCAACAACTTGAAGCGGTTCATGATGATAACTCTGCGATACCTATTGTCATTATGCCTTCATTTGATTGACTGTTGGTCAACAGTAATCAGTCACCTAATTACTTATTACTTATTACCTAAATTCAATCTCCTTGCCACCGATTGAGAGGAACACAGTCGATATCTAGTTGATCTAACGTGCGAGCCACTACAAAATCAACTAAATCTTCTATGGTTTGAGGAGCGTGATACCAAGCCGGAATAGCGGGAACAATTTTCACGCCCGCTTCGGCTAGAGTAGTTAAATTGCGCAAATGAATGAGACTAAAAGGAGTTTCTCTCGGAACTAAGATCAGAGGACGATTTTCTTTGATTTGAACGTCGGCTGCTCTTTCCAACAAATCGGAACTCATGCCAGCCGCAATTTTGGCAATCGTACTCATGCTACAGGGAATAACGATCATGCCCAGAGTTCGAAAAGAGCCACTAGCGATCGTTGCTCCCACATCTCCCCAACGATGACAGTGAAGTTTACCTCCCTGGAATACTCCCGTCTTCTCTCGCCAAAATAGCTCCTGTTGGTCTGGTTCTGCGGGCATCCGGATATTATCTTCCGCTTGCCAGACCAGATAAGAGGCGCGGGAAGCAACTAGCTCGATCTCATAGTCTGCTGCTAACAAAAATTTGAGGGCACGCACGGCGTAAATTAAGCCAGAAGCCCCGCTAATACCAATAATTAAAGGTTTAGTCATGAAACAGTATCATGTTACATATTCTTCTTTTTTATTGCTAAATTAGTCCTTCAAATTCTAATTCTTCAATCATCTGCAATCCGTGAGGATCGCCCACTTTTAAAATTGCTGCCTTTGCATCTTCTTTAACTCCAAAATCTTCATCCTCCACCAAGGCTTCGATCAGCGCATCAATGGCAGTAGCGTAAACTACATTAGAAGGTAATTCTCGCGATAGTTGCCCGATCGCCCAAGCACAATTACCGCGTACGGCAGGAGTAGGATCTCTCCTCAAACATTCAATTAAAGGGGGAATAGCCGCAATTACATCTTCGTATTCTAGCTTGGCAACCTGAGCTAAACCACTAGCCGCCCACAAACGAACAGCAGCAATATCGGTTTTTAAGGCGTGAATTAAGGGCTGTAAAGAACGGCGATCGCCACTATTGCCTAAAGCCCACACAATCCCTTTACGAACATAGCCGTTCCATTCACTAGCGAACAGCTCAATCAGAGGCTCTACCGTTTCAGAACTAGTATTTCGTCCGAGAGCATAGGCAGCACTTACGCGTACGAGAGGACAAACATCTTTGAGTAATTGAATGAGATAGGGAATCGCTCGTTCCTCTTTTAGTTCGCAGAAAGCTCGCGCTGCTAGCATTCTTTGTGAAGCTTCTGAGTCAGACAAGAGCGTTAGCATCTGTTCTGGATCGGGAGAAGGAGTATCCGAATCTGCTCCTACTGGTTCTAAATTGTCGAGAGGACTTGTCAGCCCCCCATCTGTGTCTAATATACTTAGGTCATCATTGTACATAATTGATTAAGTTATCTTATCGGCGGGAATTTCTCAAACATTAGGAGATTAAGAAATTAGAGACTGGGGTTTGGAAGTTTTAGCTCTACCAAACCCCTAGTATTGAATAAACTAAAATAGGCTTTGTGTTTAATTGTTTATAAACCTTTATAGTACTCGCCTTTGCGACAAGTAAGCTACAGTATTTAACATAGGTCGTATATCTGCAGTTTAAGAATCATACTTCTGACTGACCTACAGACGACCCGGTGGGTCATCTCTTCTGACTCCTGTTCGCGCAGCGACTACCGAAGGTCTTCCTGGCTGAGGGGTTGTGGGCGGAACCATTTCCGCCCTTTAAAAACCCCGTCCTGACTTCTGCTATCGATATTTTCCGCTCGATAAATTGCCACAGATTATCGCTGGTAAAATCTTTAATTACCATTGTCGCTCCTGCTTCAACTAAACTTTCGGGAGGGTGAGTAGAGGCGACACCAATGGTAAATATTCCTGCACCGACAGCAGCACGGATACCGGAAGCAGAATCTTCAAAGGCGATCGCTTCCTTACTCTCTACATTTAGACGAGATAATGCCAACTGATAGGGAGCGGGATCTGGTTTTCCTGGAGGTGCATCTTCTGCCAGAATTACTAAAGGAAATACGGAACTTAGCTGTAAAACATCTAGCATATGAATGGCGTTGTCACGGGGAGCGTTGGTGACTACTGCTGTTTTGAGATTATTGGTTTCTATCCACGCCAGCATCCGTTCTAAACCTGGCATTGGTTGTAATTCTTGCGCTAATTCTCGAAAACGAATTTCTTTATCTAGGGCAAATTGACTCGCTTCTTGAAAAGATAATTGAGGTAGAATGTCTTGAAGAATTTCTGCGTTGGTTCTGCCAGAAATGTGTTGCTGATAAAAATTGCGATCGATATCGAGCTTAAATTGAGTTAAGAGATCCTGCCATATGGCAAAGTGTAGTGGATCGGTGTTAACTAAAGTGCCGTCTAAATCAAATAAAATAGCTGAAAGCATTAATATTAATATGTAATGGAGTGTTAATTATCAGTTTTTTATTTTTAACATCCACAAAGAAACATTTCTATAAATTAAGCAACATAATTTAATCAGGAGACAGTATACAGAATCCACCGAGTCAGGAGATTTTGTCATTCTGATTTCTGGCTTTTGTACGGGCGATTGGCGAATCGCCCCTACTGACTCCGTTTAAATAAAGCGATCGCCTCCATATCAAAATATTTATATTTTTAACTTTTGGCGAATACGAGTAGTTAAAATATTTACTTCTGGTAACTTTAACTGCATTGCTAGTAAAGCAAAAATAAGAAAAGCGACTACACTTGCCAAACATACTTGTAGTAATAAAAGTAAAAAATTACTACTATTTAAAAATCTTTCAAAACCCCAACTAACACTCCAACTACCTAAACCAGCTAAACAGCTAGCAAATACTAAACCTAGAAGAGCTAATCCCCACTCAACTAAAGGTAAGCCATTTAAACGGCGGTGGAGTATCCACAAAAATAGAGCCATAGAAGTAATATTTACAGCAATAGTAGCAAAAACTAATCCTGGTGCCGCAAAGGCTTTAACTAAAAAATAATCAAAAATAGCATTTAAAAAAATATTAATAATACTGATACGAAAGGGAGTTTCTCCATCCCCTAGGGCATAAAAGACTCTAACTAAAACATCTCTTCCCAAATAAAAAAACATGCCCAAGCCATAAACCATTAACAAAGGAGTTACCAAATTAGCTGCATCTTCGCCAAACTGATAGCGTTGATAAATTAAGCGCACAATCGGCATCGACAGGGAAACAAAAATTGCCGTCAGAGGCAGCATTGTTAGTGCAGTTAAAAATAATCCCTGACGGATACGGACTTTCAATTCTTGCCAATTTTCTGGTGCAGCCAGACGAGAAAAGACTGGTAAAAAAGGCACTAAAATCATGTTAGAAATAATGCCCAAAGGAGTCAGCACGACAAAGTTAGCATAGCGCATAGCTGCCGCTGCACCAATGATATAGGAAGCAAAAAATAAATCCGTATACACGTTAATTTGCAACATTCCCGAAGAGAGAGTAGCAGGTGCCATTACCTTCAGCACGTCGGTTACTCCAGGAATGCGCCAGTCAAATCGCAATCGCAAAGTGCCCAAACCGGTTCGCCACTGGGCGATTAATTGAGCCAACCATTGTAAAATAGCACCCGATACCGTTCCTCCTGCTAAGACAAGCGCACCTAATTGGAAGTATTGGGTTGCATTGAGTTGTTCTCCTATTTGCCAAAGAAGAACAGCTACGCCGATAACAATTGTGACGCTAGAAAAAAGAGGACTGATACTAGGCAGCCAATACTGATCCGCAGCGTTGAGAGTACCAAAACCGATACCAATGAGTCCTGCAAATAAGGCTACGGGTGCCATAATACGTAATTGCAAAATAGCAAGGGATCTCACTTCAGCTTCTAAACCTGGTGCGAGGAGATCGATACAAGTATCCGCAAAGATTATTAAAACGATGGTAACTAACAACAGTCCAACGCTAACTAGTGTGGTAACAGTCTCGACTAAAGGCGCAGCTTCGGATTTATTGCGCTTAGCTAAAACACTAACCAAAGCACTGTGAAACGGTCCATTAATACCACCGAGTAAAATCAGTAAAAAGCCTGGGATAACATAAGCATAGGCATAAGCGTTGACGACTGGACCTATGCCAAAAGCCGCAGCGACAAGCTGTTCGCGTACCAAACCGAAAATTTTACTGATTAAGGTAGCAACAGCAACAATACCCGCTATGCCAGCTAGAGAACGAGAAGAGTTCTTATTTACAGACACGGGAGTTCAAGAATAAAACAATGACAGTTGAGTTTAGCACGCATAATAATGTAAGTCATCTAAAGGCGACTGCTGCGTGATTATCTGAGAGACTGCGTGGTTGGATGGCTGACAAAACTGTAATTACTCAAGAAACAGTGAAAGTGTTTGACAAAGATACCGAGCAACCATTAGCTCATAAGAGCGATAAGATTAATTGTAGACCCTTCGTAAAATGGGCGGGGGGCAAATCTCAACTTTTAGACGAACTCTCTAAAAGAGTTCCAGCAAAATTCTCACGATATTTTGAACCATTTGTTGGTGGAGGTGCTCTTTTCTTTCATCTCCAACCCAAAGAAGCTTATCTCTCCGATCTAAACCCCGAAGTCGTCAATACTTATCAAACTATTAGAAATAAAATTGATGAGTTAATTGCAGATTTAAAAAGCCACATTCATAGTAGCGAATATTTTTATGAAATACGCAATGCTGACAGAACTAAAGATTACCAAAAGTGGAAAGATGTAAAGAAGGCAAGTCGCTTCATCTATCTAAATAAAACCTGCTATAACGGACTGTATCGTGTAAATACCAAAGGGCAGTTTAATGTACCCTTTGGTAAATATGTCAATCCAAAAATTGTCGATGAAGATAATTTTTATGCTTGCCATAAGGTATTGCAGTCAGCACATATAAATTTGGGTTCTTTTCTTCACATCGAAGAGATTGTTGAGAAAGATGATTTTGTCTATTTCGACCCTCCCTATGCTCCACTCAACCAAACATCCAATTTTACGGGTTATAGTCGAGACGGTTTCGATCGTTCTATGCAAAAAGAATTAAAAAACCTTTGCGATCGCCTCACAGAAGCAGGTGTTCGTTTTATGTTGTCGAATTCTTCAGCACCAACCATTCTTGAGTTATATAAAAACTACAATATTGAGTTTATATATGCAGCTCGTGCTATCAATTCAAATGCGAAGAAGCGGGGTAAGATTGCAGAAGTGATAGTGACTAACTTTATTAATTAACACCTCATTTTTGCTTACAACATTCGCTCTAATTTATCTAGCTGACTAAAATTTATCAGAATAGCTATACTCTCAGAAAAAAGAGTAAGGGGAAATCTTTAAGTGCAGTAGAAAAACAATATAATTGCGAGTCAGCTAAACAGAAAATTTTTATTGAACGCGTTATTTTTTATGTAAAAATATTTAGAATTTTGGTACAGCCCTACTGTAATCGTCGTCGTAGAAATTTACTCTTATTAGCAATTTGCCTGGAAGCAATTTTCTACTGGATTCATAATCAAGATGAAATTCATCAACTTGTAGTATTTTTATCGAGATTAATGGCTTGGGTTTGTATCCTAGTTTTAGGTCCTACTATCGTCAAGCTTTTGTTATCCTTTTGGTCAAAATAGTTAATAAAAAATTATTAATTTTAAAAATTAAATTTTGGTATCTAAAGTGACGGTTATCAAGCATAATTTCAACTATTTTTAAGATTGAGTCAGGATACACAACAATTAGTGAGAGTCGCGATAACAATCGCTAAGTCAGAGTAACAAGGCTAAAAAAATTTTTTAGTAGCAGACGATTTATCTAAGTGATATAGCTGGAAGATCAAAAGTCAAAAGTTTTATTTTAATCTTTGTTTTTGAGGGCAACGCTCATGATTGTTTTTTGAAAAAGCAATCTTCAGTTTTTAGAGTTATCTGTTTTTTATCATTTGTAAAAGCGAACAGCCTTTTGTCCGTACATTGAATAAGTTAAATTGCTACCCTTTTTTTGGAGCTATCGCTCTATCTTTGGAGGTTATTTTCTCAATGTTTGCTCAAGGTTTTTCTGTTGGTTATTCTCCGTTAAGTTTACTCAAGCTTAAAGGACAGGGAGTAGTAACTCGTTTGAAAAATAGCGATCGCGAAGTTGTAGACAAATTAATTGCCATAGGAATTAACCCTGGAGTAAAAATTATTCTAGAATAAAATTTTCCTTCTTTTATAGTTAAGTTCGCTCTAACTTGTTTGGTAGTAGCTCGAGAAGCTGCTAGCTCAATTCATGTCAGATTAATTAATAACTAATTTTTATGAAAAAAAGAACCTTGTTGACTTGTTTAAGTTTGTTGATTTTTTCTTTTCTAGTAATAGTTAATCTTAGCAAGATTAACAGTTTTTATTCAGCTACTTTTGCTAGATCGAGTCAATCTCTAGATTTAACTGTTTCAGCAGCAACTAGTTTGCAAGATGCTCTTGAAGCAATCAAACCGATCTATAAAAATAAACAGACTGAAGTTGGTATTACCTATAACTTTGGTTCTTCTGGTTCTTTGCAACAACAGATCGAACAAGGCGCGCCTGTAGACATTTTTATTTCTGCTGCTGCCAAACAAATGGATGCTTTAGAAGAAAAAAATCGCTTGTTGCCTGGTACTCGTCGAGATTTACTGAAAAATAAAATAGTTTTAATCGTACCTAAGGATAATACTATTATCCAAAGTTTTGAAGATTTAGGCACAGATGCTTTAACTCGAATTGCTTTAGGTGAACCAGAAAGCGTTCCTGCTGGCAAGTATGCCGAGGAAGTCTTCACCTCGTTGGGAATTCTCAATGCAGTTAAACCCAAGGTAGTTTACGGTAAGGATGTGCGGCAGGTTCTTAATTATGTAGCAACGGGAAATGTGGATGCAGGGATTGTTTATAGTAGCGATGCCAAAGTTTCTGAGAATGTAAAAGTAGTTGCTACTGCCTCTGAAGATAGTTATTCCCCTGTAGTTTATCCGATTGCTGTCCTGCAAGATAGTGCTAATCCAGAAGCAGCTAAAGAATTAGAAGACTTCCTCTTTACTCCTGAAGCTCAAACTATCTTTGAAAAATACGGTTTTATGTCAGTTAACAGTTAGCATGAAATCTCTGTGGCAAAAATATCATCCCCAGTTCTCCTTTGCTATAGCTATTCCCATTGCAATTTTGGGTGGGTTGATGGGTTTAGGTGGTGCAGAATTTCGTTTGCCAGTCTTAGCAAGTTATTTGGGTTATTCTGCCCGTCAAGCAGTACCCTTAAATTTAGCGATCGGTTTGGTGACGATTGTTTTCTCTCTGTTGAGTCGGAGTAAAACGCTGGCTTTCGATTCTCTGATACCTTATCAATCGATATTATTATAATTATTTCTGCCTTTAAAGTCTTTAATTCCCTCAAAAAAACATGATGAATCTAGATTTATCCCCAATTTGGATTTCTTTAAAAACAGCAATTACTGCCACTGCGATCGCATTTGTGTTGGGAATTACTGCTGCACGTTGGATGTTAGTCTATCGAGGCAAAGCAAAAAGTTTAATTGAGGGATTTTTTACTGCACCTTTAGTTCTTCCCCCTACCGTAGTTGGGTTTCTTCTCTTATTACTCTTCGGCAAAAACGGATTTTTAGGGCAATTCTTACAACTATTTAACTTCACAATTATTTTCTCCTGGTACGCTACAGTGATTGCTGCTACGGTAGTTGCGTTTCCTTTGATGTATAAAACTGCCCTCGGCGCATTCAAACAAATAGATGACAATCTCCTTGCTTGTGCCAGAACTTTAGGAGCTTCAGAATGGCGAGTTTTCTGGCAAATCATGCTCCCTCTAGGTAAACCTGGATTAATTGCTGGTACTTTACTCTCTTTTGCTCGCGCTTTAGGAGAATTCGGCGCAACCTTAATGTTAGCAGGTTCTATCCCTGGTAAAACTCAAACAATTCCGATCGCCATTTTCTTTGCTGCCGAAAGTGGTGCGATGGATAAAGCCTTGTTTTGGGTATTGGTAATCTTGACGATTTCCCTGGGTGTAATTATTGCCGTTAATTATTGGACAGAGAATGCAGAAGTGCAGGGGGGTAGGGGCGGTTTGCGAACCGCCCTTACAGGGAGTTGGAGAGGTAGAAGAAGTTTTGGTTTAGTAAAAAACATTTTTGCTGGTTTAGGAAATCAAAAGATTGCGCCTCATCGAGAAAATGCGAACTATTCCCTACCACAACATCCAATCGAATTAACTGTCGAGATTCAAAAACAACTCCGTGACTTCTTCTTAGACGTATCCTTTACAGTAGATCGAACCCCGTTAGGATTATTAGGTGCTTCTGGTTCGGGGAAAAGTACGATTGTTAGATGTATAGCAGGATTAGAATCTCCAGATCGAGGCAGAATTGTCTTAAATGGTAGAATTTTATTTGATTCTGAGAAAAGAATTAATTTACCACCACACGATCGCGCCTGTGGATTTCTGTTTCAAAATTATGCTCTTTTTCCTCATCTGACTGTTGCCGAAAATATTGCCTTTGGAATGCCTCCTGATGCATCCTCTCGAACAATTAAACAGGAAGTAGAACAACAACTCCTAGCTGTAGACTTGGCAGAAATGGCTGACTGCTATCCAGGCGAACTCTCAGGCGGACAACAGCAAAGAGTTGCCCTAGCCAGAGCTAAAGCTAATAAACCAGAGATATTACTTTTAGATGAGCCTTTTTCTGCTTTAGATACTCACCTACGAGACAAACAAGAAAAATTACTCCAAAAAACCCTAATTACTTATCAAGGCGTAACCCTCTTTATTACCCATAACCTGGAAGAAGCCTATCGCGTTTGTCCTAATTTATTAATAATCGATCGAGGAATTGCGATCGCCCATGACTCCAAACAAAATATCTTTGAACATCCTCAAAGTTTTAGAGTCGCCCAGTTAACGGGTTGTAAAAACTTTTCTCGTGCTGTCGCTATTTCTGCTCAAATTATTCAAGCCCTTGATTGGAATTGTACCCTAGAGGCGATTGAACCAGTATCATCCTCTATTAATTACCTGGGTATTCGCGCTCATCAACTCCTTTTTCCCGAAACAAACACAGAAGCTAATACTTTTCCCTGTTGGTGGGCAACTATTAGCGAAACCCAACATCGCATGACTTTATATCTTAAATTACACCAGCCTCCTGAAACTCCCGAAGACTATCATCTGCAAGCAGAGGTTTTTAAAGAAAAATGGCTAGAACTTAAAAGTCGTCCCTATCCCTGGTATATTCAACTTCATCCTTTACGGTTAATGTTGTTATCCGATGAAAAATTCAAGAAATTGTAATCTTTTTTTGCAATCAAATATTTTAAACATTAAGGAATTTCAAATATTGCGATCGGAACGTCAGAGTAAATTTGTCATTAGTTAGTAGGGGCGTATCGCGATACGCCTCTACATTAGTCATTGGTATAAAGGACGAATGACCAATGGCAAAGGACACGCCGCTAGGCACAATACAAGTGACAAACAACAAATGACCAATGTTGCGGCTTGACTTAAACAACAAAAATATTGTTAAACTAAATTTTAATAACTTAAACAACAAAAATATTGTTTAAGTCTGCTTCAGAAAGCGAATAAATTCAGCAGCATCATGGCTAGAGTTCTAACCAACAAAGCTTCAAGCTTTGATTTATCCAAACAGATAACAAAGAGAAACAAATTTAGAGATCTATCAATTGTGACCATAAAGCTTTTTGGTAATTGCCAAGACTGCAACTAACTACTCTCGATTGAAAAAAATTCAAAATGATTCAGAACAAAAAATACTCCCAAGATTCGGTTCGGAATTATTTACAAACAATTGGTGGAGTTCCATTGTTAAGGGGAGAAGAAGAGATTGAGCTTAGTCGTCAAGTCACCGATCTGCTAC
The DNA here is from genome assembly GCA_015207585.1 of Pleurocapsales cyanobacterium LEGE 06147. GTDB lineage: Bacteria > Cyanobacteriota > Cyanobacteriia > Cyanobacteriales > Xenococcaceae > LEGE-06147. Next base: position 39,673 of record JADEWQ010000043.1, read on the forward strand.
AACTAGAACGAATTCGCCAACAGTTAGCTGAGAAATTAGGGCGGCAGCCAAGCGATCGAGAATGGGCGCAAGAGGTTAATATGATGCTGCCTGCATTTCGTCGTCGTCTGTACTTTGATCGTCGAGCTAAAAACAAGATAATACAAGCGAATTTACGCTTGGTGGTGTTTATCGCTAAAAAATATCTCAAGCGTGGACTTTCATTACAAGATTTAATTCAAGAAGGTAATTTGGGTCTGATTAAAGCCGTGGAAAAGTTTGAGCCAGAGAAAGGCTGCAAGTTTTCTACCTATGCTTATTGGTGGATTCGTCAGTCGATAATGCGAGCTATTGCCGAACAATCACGCACTATCCGCCTCCCAATTCATATTCACGATAAGCTATCGCTAATCAAGAAAACGTTCAAGCACTTATCTGAAAAACTGCAACGTCAACCTAATGAAGTGGAGATGGCAGAATGTCTTAATATGACTGTCGAACGGCTTAGATTTCTGCTTAAAGTAGCTCAAGTACCTTTTTCTCTGGAAGTTCCTGTCGATCGAGAAGAAGATTCTCGCCTATTAAGCGAAGGTATTGAATCAGATATTCCAACACCAGAAGAGTGGATTGTTAAAGAGTTAAGACGTGAAAAGGTAAAAAATATTTTGAGTTATCTTAGCTCTCAAGAGCGAGATATTCTACGTCTGCGTTTTGGTTTAGACGACGGAGTGGTCAAGACTCCAGAAGAAATCAGTCAAATTTTGAATCTTAGTCGAAAAGAAATTCATAAAATTCGGGGAAAGGCTATTAATAAGTTGCGCCGTCTCTGCCTTGGTTCTGATTTGGAAGAATATCTTTTCTGAAAGCAGAATTTTTGCCAGTGGTGATGCTAATTGAATTTTAATTGCCAACGCTGAGTTGCGATCGCTTTTTGTAAGTCTGCTAGTATTTCTCTTGCCGATCCTCCTTCGGTTTTTTTCATGGGGTAGATCTTAGCTTGAATAACTTTTGCTGCTGCGGGTCCCCCTACAGAAACAATAAAGAAAACATGGCAATCTTTGATTAAATTGACGTGATAACCGTTTTTATCATCAGATAGATCGGCTTTTAATGCGGACCTAATGTCAATTAATCTGGTTTCTGCGGCGGATAATTGATAGATTTAGATAGCGCAGACAAGAACCAAAATGACCGTTTAACTGTTCGCCAATATTAGAAGCGATCGCCTAAATATTTTTGTAAGGCTTCGATTAGTTTGCCTACGGATACTTCTGGCAATACCCTTGAAGCTAAGGCAATTCTCAGGGCTACTTCATTGGAAATAGGTTGGGTACTCATGATTTTATGCTCTAAAAATATAATGTCTATCGGCTTTAACGGGGAAATTTATCATGAAAAAATTGCTGAGTCTGTCATTGCTGCTAGTTTTGGCTGTAGTTGGTAGTTGGTTTGTTCAAGAACATCAGGGTTATTCGCAAACTGAGCCAGCAATAGAGGAAACAGTTGATTTTAAGCAACATTTTGATGATTTAGGCGTAAATGGCTCGATTATCATTTATGACCTCGATCGAGATAATTTTTATCAACACAATCCCAGTCGTAATAACACTGCTTTTCTTCCTGCTTCAACCTATAAAATTCCTAACTCTTTAATTGCTTTAGAAACTGGAGTCATTAAAGATGATGTCGCCGTTCTCACTTGGGATGGTATTGAAAGAGGTTTGGATGGTTCTCCCATTGAAGAATGGAATCAAGATTTAAACCTCCGTCTTGCTTATAAGTATTCAGCCGTCTGGTTTTATCAAGTGCTGGCTCGTAGAATTGGTCATCAAAGTATGCAGGAATTTATTAATCAAGTTCAATACGGCAATCAACAAATTGGTGCAAAAGAAGATATTGACAAGTTTTGGCTAGAGGGAGAATTAAGAATTACACCTCAACAGCAAATTGCCTTTCTTCGTCGTCTTTACCAAAATGACTTGCCTTTTTCTCAAAGAACTATCGATTTGGTGAAAGACATTATGATTGTCGAACAAACACCCGATTATGTCCTTCGCGCGAAAACGGGATGGGCTGTTTCTGTAACACCGCAAGTAGGTTGGTATGTGGGTTACTTAGAACAAAACGACAATGTTTATTTCTTTGCTACCAATCTAGATCTGGTTTCCAAAAACGATCCAGCAGCAAGGTTAGAAGTTACTAGACTGTGTTTACAAGACTTAGGTCTTCTTTAAACCAAACAAACTATCATTAGTCCTTTGTCATTGGTTATTGGTCATTGGTTAACTGTTACTTTTTACTGTTTTCCTTGAATTACACTTATATCAGACTCCTTGAAAAATAAAGATTTTAGCTGCTTGTATTAATAGAATTAAGCCTGTACTCAAAACCATTAGCCTTATGTTTAAGACTATTGAGAAATTCGATCCAGATCGAGGGACGAGTATTTTTTTGAGTTAGTACGGGTATTTTAAAATTGCAAGTTAACTAGCTGGCGATCGCGTCTTAAAAGAAGGCAGAGGGCAGAAAGCAGAGGGCAGAAGGTCAATTAAAAGTAGATTTTGACTACTTTTAATTAAGCGATCGACGAGTAACCTTTTACAAGCATTATCTAAGAAATAATTTTAGTTTAATTATTCATTCTATCGATCGGTAAAATACGATCTAGGTAACGATGACATTTAATAGCAAATGAGGCTATGGTTACAACTCCATCTAAACCCATTACTCTAGAAGAGTTTTTGGCATTACCAGAAACTAAACCCGCCAGCGAGTATATCGACGGGAAAATTATTCAAAAACCGATGCCTCAAGGAGAACACAGCACAATACAGGGAGAACTAATTATTGCTCTTAATGGCGCACTCAAACCACAGAAAATTGCTAGAGCTTTTCCAGAGTTAAGATGTACCTTTGGAGGACGTTCTATTGTCCCTGATGTAACTGTATTTACCTGGAACAGAATTCCACGTCAAGATAACGGCAGAATAGCAAACGCTTTTAACATAGAACCAGACTGGACAATTGAAATCTTATCTCCCGAACAAAGCCAAACTAAAGTGACAAAAAATATTCTTCATTGTTTAGACAATGGCACGCAATTAGGATGGCTAATCGATCCTAAAGAACAGTCTGTATTAGTTTATTTTCGAGCGCAACAACCCGCATTTTTTGAAGCAGCAACAGATGTTTTACCCGTACCTGATTTTGCCAAAGCTTTTGAGTTAACTTTAGGAGAATTATTTGGTTGGTTATTGGAATAGTAAAATTATCGATTGGAACTTTAGAAAGTTGAGTAAATTGCGACTCACTTTATCAAAAAAAAACAAATATCTTATCATTAAATGAAAAAATTGTTGGACTCGAACGAGTTTTGCTTTACCGTCTTTGGGAGACTGAAGATAAGAAGTCAAAGACAGGTAAATCAGACTTTCTTAGATGATTTTAACTGCAAGAAATTAAATTCGCTCGCGACTCGCAATAATCGTTTTGATTGGCAATATAAGCGAACATTCTGCATCTTTTAAAGGAATAAAGCCATATTTTAGGTAAAAATTTCTAGCTTCTTCATACATAGCATCTACCCTGACAGCAAATATCCCCATTTCTGAACTAATACGAACTGCACGAGATAAAACGTGCATCAGCAAAACTTTACCTAAGCCTTTCCCTTGCATCTTCTTATCCACTGCTAATTGTCCAATTAACATCACGGATGCGGGATATTTCGGTAGTTTTTGATTTAAAGAATCTGGAATATTAGCAAATTCTATACTTAAAGCACTGGTGCAATAGTAACCTGCAATTTCTTTGCTATTCTCAAACGTCGCTACAAAAGTAATAGAATACCGTTTTTTCTGATTTTGCCAAGCATACTTCTTTAAATAGTCGTTAAGTTGTGGTTTCCCACAGTCAAAAGCTGACTTGTCAAAACTTTTGTCAAGAGGACTAAAAATCCATCGCACCCTGTTTATACCTCGTACTCTTGTTGAAATCCTTTCATAGCTTCAACTAAATCTTGGTTTGGTTTTGGCGGATTGGCTATTAAGGATAAAAATAAATCTCTGTCTCGATCCGACAACACTAATTTTTGATGTTTGGCGATATCCGCTTTAGCTATTTCTAAACAGTTAGCTAGTAAATAGGCACTTAAACTAATGCCTTTAATGGAGGCTGCGGTTTCTAATAATTCTTTCTGTTCTTTACTAACCCTGAGATCGATGCGGTTGGTTTTTGATGCAGACATGAAAAACGCAATGGAAAATAACTACAGGTTAATTTTATTTTAAAATACTGGTAAAAGTACACACAAAATAAATTACTAAACCGCGTTTACTTTACTAATACACCTCACGATTTGAGACGGGAACAGGCGGTCAGGCTTCGCCTGGCTGCGGAGCAGATCGCGCCTTATTAGCTCAGATTCTTCTTGAGTAGTTCGGCAGAAACCATTTTCGGAACTTTAGGAATTTTAGTAACTTGCGTACCGTAGAGCGGATATCTTTGCGATCTCAGAGTGCCTCGCTTTGCGAGATCGCTAATTAAAAGACAAGTAATACCAAATCCGATTCTGAAAACATACTTTTCGTTTAGGAGTTTTAATTAGGCTAAAAAGCTTCTGCCCAATAACAATTGGCAGTGCTGCTCCGCAATCTGAATGGAACGCAGTTATTAATTGCGAATTGCCAACTGCGAACTGCGAACTGCGAATTGCCTTTACCCAACTTTTAAATGTTGTATTTCAACAGGATTTAGTATAAATCGGGCTTTCCCAGATTATCTTAACTGCAAGAACCTCTTAAACAAGATAAATGACCGGGATTGTTAGCTGCTAATTAGTGTTGTGGTGCACAGGAGAATACTGAATTGCCATGCATGTCATTAATCTTGCGATACCCAAGGCTTAAAATATTCTCAGCGAACCAATTGCTGCCGAGCAACGAGCTCTTTGGGTGCTTTCGCACACCACAGATCGAACTACTGTCCTAATCGATCATCTCCTGGGTGTTTTCGGACTCACCAATCACCTTGAAGAACGAGTGCAATACCTTTGTATCGAGCAAGATAACGTTCCCAATCATTAGATTTAATGCAGCGATCGCTAATTAATTTAATAACAAAAAACGAGTGACAAAGGACAAATAACAAGCAACTCAACAAAACTTTATCCCTAAACATGAGCTACCTCAGAGACGAGACTGAAACTTGATGTCACAGTAAGAGTATCGAGTTGGGGATAAGACTCATGACAGCCACTCTCAATGTGGCCACTGCACCAAGTCATCAAGTTTTAGCCGCAGCAGGTAAAAAGATTTTACATCCTGGAGGAAGAAAAGCAACCGAACAACTGTTTGCTCGGGCTAATTTTCAACCAGGACAAACAGTATAAGCCATTTGTGCAGGAATAACACAGAATTTATAGGAGAAAAAATTATGAATACTGCGATCACTTCGTGCCTCAGCAAAGCTGAGACCGCAACACCTAAAAATTCTTTTACTGCTACTTTGCAGGATTTAATTGAATATCCCACAAGTGGCATTTTCAGTAAAGTTTTACTCAAAGATAACAACAGTCAATATAGTTTGTTTTGTTTGGCAGCAGGTACGAAAATTGACGAACACACTTCCCCTCGCAACGCTGTCATAACAGTATTGGAAGGAACGGGAAACCTTAATTTAGAAGGAAAAGATATTGCTTTAGCACCAGGAGTATTTGTATTTATGCCAGCAAATGCACCTCACGCTTTGCAAGCAAAAGCAAATCTCGCATTTGTCCTTACTTTATCGGAACATTCTCCAGCCAAGCGGGAAATCAGTCAACAAACAATCGATATCGTCAAATCTACTGCCCCTATCCTCAAACAACACGGTCAAAAAATTACTACTCGGATGTACGAGATTATGTTTCGTAAATATCCAGAAGTGAAAGCACAGTTTGATATGTCCGCACAAGCTAATGGTACTCAACCAGCTAAACTTGCTACCGCAGTATATAGCTATGCCACTCATATCGATAATCTCGAAGCATTAAAAGTAATGGTAGATAAAATCGCTCATCGTCACGTACAAGCTCACGTTTTACCAGAACAATATCCCATAGTGGGGGAATGTTTATTACAAGCAATTAAAGATGTCTTGAGAAATGCAGCGACGGAAGAAGTCATGACAGCTTGGACTGAAGCCTATCAAGTATTAGCTGAGGTTTTTATTAATCGAGAATACCACATCTATCAAACTACTTCGGATTGTCATTAGTTATTAGTCATTGGTCATTAGTTACTAATCAACACAAAGGACGAATGACAAAGGACAAATTAATGTCAAACCAGGTAAGGAGAATTACCGGTACTCAAACAAAAATCAAGCCCAAACATAGCCTAAACTGGCTTTATAAGCAGTAAACACGTCATGATTATGATTGAGCCATTTAACAAAACGATAAGAAATAGCTGTACGAAATGCTTCTAAAG